>CADCUW010000141.1 GCA_902805985.1 uncultured Rubrobacteraceae bacterium | reverse complement strand
CGGGGTGCCGGACTTCGCCCGCTTCGCCGCGGACTTCAAGGGGTCGAGCGGCCTCACCGAAGAGCTCTCCGAGCGGCTGCTCAGGCTCTACGGCGCCCGCGCCCCGGAGGTGCTCGAAGAGGCCGGCGACGACCCATCGCTGCGCGTCTCGCTCGCCCCAGACCCGTCGGTCGAGACGGGCCTCATGGGGTGCGAGGTTATCTACGCCTTCCGGCGGGAGATGGCCGAGACCCTGGCCGACGCGCTCCTCAGGCGCACCATGGTGGGCCTCGGCCCGAACGTGGCGCTCGACGTGGACGAGGCCGCGGCCTCGGTGGCCGTGGATCACCTCGGCTGGACCGAAGACCGCGCGAAGGAAGAGGTGAGGAACTTCCGCCGGTACATAGAACGCTACAGGCCGAAGAGCTTCAGGGAGGGTGAGCCCGCGGGGGTCTGACGCGCGGGCAGCCGGGGGCTTATTGGCGGGTGAATCTGTCTCTCTCTTCACGTTTACGTGGGGTGCGCCGGGGTAAGTTAAAAGGGTAGTATCGAAGATTCTCAACAGGAGGTCACCACCCATGGAAACCAACCGGGGAAGCCAGGGCATCCTCTCGGAGGAGCTGACCGAGAAGCGCGAGGCCATCGTCGAGCTTTTGAAGACCGCCTACTTCATGGAGCTCGAGACGGTGATGAACTACGTCACCAACTCCATCAACCCTGACGGCGTCCGGGCCCAGGAGGTCAAGGAGAACATCGAGGAGGACATCCAGGAGGAGCTGGCGCACGCGCAGCAGTTCGCGCAGCGCATCAAGGAGCTTTACGGCACGGTGCCGGGCTCGATGGACTTCAGGGCCGTCCAGGAGAAGCTCCAGCCGCCTGAGGACCAGATCGACGTGGTCCACGTAATCAAGGGCGTCATCGATGCCGAGGACGGGGCCATAGAGCACTACACGCGCATCGTCCAGGAGACCGAAGAGGTCGACCCCGTCACCAACGATATGGTGATAGCGGTCCTCCGCGACGAGCAGGGTCACCGACGCCTCTTCGAGGGGTTCCTGAGGGAGTACGAGGTCGAGGGCCTGGCGTAGAGACGCCAGGCATCGTCTCAGAGGCCCGGCCGCCGACGCGTCCGGGCCTTTTTGCATGGGTTGGGTTTCGTCGGGGGGGCTGGCTGCGATATAATCCGCGCGTAACGTGATGACGAATACTCACTCTGTCCGGTCTCCGTTCGCCCCGCGCAGCCGCGCCGGGGGCGAGAAACACACTTGGACGAGCCCCTCTTAACCTGGCTAAATTTGCTGACGGCCCTCGTCCTGGTGGGCCTCAACGCGTTCTTCGTCGCCGCGGAGTTCGCCCTCGTGCGCGTGCGCGAGTCGCGCATCGTGCAACTGGAGCAGGAGGGTAGCACCAGGGCCGGGGTCGTGCGCGAGACTCTGCGCGACCTCGACTCGAACCTCTCCGTGTGCCAGGTTGGTATCACCGTGGCGTCCCTGGCCCTCGGCTGGGTCGGCGAGCCCGCGGTCTCGCACCTCATAGAGCCCGTCCTCGGGGGTCTTGGGGTCGGCAGCGACCGGGTCGTCACCGTGGTCTCGGTCATCATAGGTTTCTCGGTCATAACGTATGCGCACCTGGTCTTCGGAGAGCAGGCACCCAAGTACTTCTCCATCCAGAGGGCCGAAGAGGTTTCGCTCTGGATCAGCCGCCCGCTCAACGTGTTCAGGCTCTTGCTGCGGCCCGTGGTGTGGGTGGTCAACGCCTCGACCAACTTTATTCTGAGGCCGTGGGGCATCCGGCTCGGCGAGGAGATGGAGGCCCACTCCGAGGAGGAGCTTCGCATCATGATCACCTCCTCCACCGCCTCGGGCGTCCTCGACCCGGAGGAGCGCGAGTACCTGAACAACGTCTTCGACTTCGGCGATAGGGTGGCGCGCGAGATCATGGTCCCCCGTCCCGACATAGAGGCCCTCACGAGCAACGCCCCGCTCGCGGAGCTTGCCGAGAAGGCCGCCTTCGGGCGCTACACGCGCTACCCCGTCTACGAGGAGGACATCGACAACATACTGGGCGCCGTCCACGTCAAGGACCTGTTCCGGGCGGCTGGGGAGGACCCCAAAGGGTTCGACATCAGGGACGTGGTCCGGGAGTGCCTCGTCGTCCCCGAGAACAAGCCTATCGAGCAGATCTTGAGGGAGTTCCAGACGCGCAAGCTCCAGATGGCGATAGTCATCGACGAGTGGGGCTCGGTGGAGGGCCTCATAACCATAGAGGACGTCCTCGAGGAGATAGTCGGGGAGATCCAGGACGAGTTCGACGAGGGCGAGGCCGCCATCGAGCTTATCAGCGAAGGCCTCTTCGCGATCGACGGGCGCATCCCGATCACCGAGGTCAACGAGCACTTCAATCTCGACCTGCCCCACGAGGACTTCGACACCATCGGCGGCTACGTCCTGGGCTCGCTGGGACGTCCCCCCGAGGCCGGCGACTCCGTGGAGGCCGACGGCGCCACCCTCCACGTCAAGAGCGTGGACGGCCAGCGCGTCTCCATGCTGACTCTCCGCCGTGGCGGAAATACCTAGCACCGTTACCTCGTGTAACCGGACCGTTACCTGGCCGTCGCACTCTTGAAACCTCGGCTTTGTACGGTATCCGCGGCGTCCCGAGGTCGGGCCGCGAGCCGATAGGCCGAAGGAGAAGGTGATTCGTGTACTACGTCCCGCTGTGGATGCTCGCCGCCTGCCTGCCCGTGAGCGCGCTGGCGATCTACCTCGGCCTGCGCGATACGGAGATCTCCCGCCCCCTCCTCTACGTCCTGACGGTCGTGCTCTCGCCGGTCCTCCTGCTCGGCACCGCCTTCGCCGCCGTCGTCGCCTCGACCGCCCTCTCCGCCGCCTTCGAGGAGCCGGTGGACGCCCCCGAAGCCCCCGCGCCCCGGCAGCAGCCCTCCCGCGAGCAGACCACCCCACCCGACAGGCCTGAACCGACCGTCCCCGAGCCGACCGAGCCGACGGCATCGCCCGAAGCCTCGCCTTCGGCCTCCCCGAGCGCGTCCGCGTCGGCCTCTCCCTCCGCCTCTCCCTCCGCCGACCGTTAGCATGCCCGGCGGCCACGGGGACCGGCCGCAGACGCCAGGCCCCGGGCGTCAGGTTTTTGGGTTCTGGCTTTTGAGGGGCGGTAGGGCGGGGGTGCCGCGGACGCTCTTTTGGGCTGGCCGGGGTGGCGAGATCTGGCTCCCTGCCCGCGTATCATGCCTCAAGCCCTATAAAGCCTCCGAAAGAGGCGACTCAGAGTCCGATAGCCCACGGCCCCTCCCCCTGCTACCATTGCACGGTTGTCCCATCTATTGAATCTCTGGCTAGATCGGCGGTAGCTTTGGCGACTGAGACGGAGCGCAAGACGGGTGTTGAAGCCTTGACGAGCGGGACCATGGCCGCCGTCTGGGAGTGGGTGCAAAACAAGATACCGGACGGCGCTGAGGTCTTCGACGCCCACGCCCACATTGGGGCCGACGTGGATGGGCGGACAATGACCGCCGAGGGCATGCGCGAGAGGATGGAGGCCGCCGGCATCAGCCGGAGCATCGTCTTCCCCCTCAACGACCCGAACGCCCGCGACGACTACTCAGGGCCGAACGAGGTCGTCTGGAACGCCCACGAGGAATACCCGGGGTTCTTCGTGCCTTTCTTCAGGCTCAACCCGCATCTGGACTACGACGGGGAGTTCTCAAGGTGCCTGGATCGGGGCTTCAGGGGGCTCAAGCTTCACCCCGTCTCCCAGCAGTTCGAGCTCGACGACCCCCGGGTGGTCCGGCTCTTCGCGATGGCGGCGGAGGCCGACCTGCCGGTCCTGATCCACGCGGGCTTCGCCATGGAGCGCATAGTGGAGCCGCTGCTGCCGACCGTAGAGCGCCACCCGAACCTGCGCCTCATCCTCGGCCACGCCGCGATGGTCGAGGTGCTCGAGGCCGTCCGGCGGTTCGGGGACCATCCGAACGTGCTCTTCGAGACCTCGGTGGTGCGGGCGAAGGATCTGTACGTGCTCTTCTCGACGCTCGACCCCTCGCGCATAAGCTACGGGTCGGACATACCCTACGGGGACTTCCCCTCGACGCTGCACTCGGCCCTGGCCGCCGCCGATGCGGCGGGCGTGCCGGATGAG
This sequence comes from uncultured Rubrobacteraceae bacterium, assembly GCA_902805985.1. Classification (GTDB taxonomy): domain Bacteria; phylum Actinomycetota; class Rubrobacteria; order Rubrobacterales; family Rubrobacteraceae; genus Rubrobacter_D. The sequence goes on along the minus strand of CADCUW010000141.1, from coordinate 3,062 downwards.
GCGCTGCCCGGCATCCTCTCGGGGAACATCCGGAGGTGGTTCTCGTGAAGGAGAGGGCTGACCTATCCACCCGGACGGCGCACCTGCTCAGGGTCCACAGCTACATGGACATCGCGATCATCTCGATGTGGACGAACAGTCCCCGCGTGGACGTGATCCTCGGCATGGTCGTTGGAAGCCTTCGCGGCGACAGTCCGGCCAACATGGACGATGAGATCCTGGCCCAGGTCCGCGACCTCGTCGGGGAGGGACGCGCCTACCTGGCCGATGGAGACCCGCCGGCCGCGATGGCCCGGATGAGGGTGGCCCACGACCTGATGGCGCTGTACCTGATCCGCCTCGGCGATGGATAGCCCCGTGGGCCTCCCCGTGGGCCTCCCCGAGGACGCCCCGCTAGTCGCCGTTCGCCGCGGCGCCGTCGTCGAGAGCGTCCACCGGGGCCGTTTCGTCTTCTGCGACCCCGCCGGCGACGTTCTCGACGCGACGGGCGACCCCGGCGCCTACGTCTTTGCCCGCTCCTCTGCAAAACTCTTCCAGGCCCTCCCCCTCGTCCTCTCCGGCGCCGCCGACGCCTTCGGTCTCACGGGTGAGGAACTGGCCGTCGCCTGCGCCTCCCACAACGCCGAGGAATCGCACCTGGTCGCCGTACGATCCCTGCTGGAGAAGGCGGGCCTCTCCGAGGACGATCTCCAGAGCGGAGCCCACCCCCCGATGTACGCACCCGCCGCGGCGAAGCTCGCCCGCGGCGGGGAGGACCCCCGGCCCATACACGGCAACTGCTCCGGCAAGCACGCCGGGATGCTCGCCGTCTGCGTCCACGAGGGCCTCGACACCGGCGGCTACCGCAACCCCGACCATCCCCTCCAGCGCCGGGTGCTCGAGCTCGTCGCAGAGGTCTGCGGACTCGACGAGGACGAGGTGCTGTTGGCCGGGGACGACTGCGGCGTACCCGCCTTCGCGCTTCCCCTCAAGAGCCTCGCGACGGGTTTCGCCCGGCTCGCGACCGGCGAGGCGCTCTCTGATGAGGTCGCCGGGGCGGCGGAGAGGCTCGGGAGCGCGATGCGGGGGCATCCGTTCATGGTTGCGGGGACGGGACGGTTCGACACTGAGGTTATGGGGGCGACGGACCTCGTGTGCAAGAGCGGGGCCGAGGGCGTCTTCGCCGCCGGAAGTACCGGGGAATGGGGGCTCGCGGTCAAGATCTCCGACGGCGGCGGGCGGGCCGTGCGACCGGCGGCCGTCGCCGCGCTCGGGCGGCGGGGTGTGGAGGTGTCGGGGGATGAGGCCCGGCCCAAAGAGGACCTGCACGGCGTGGCGGTGGGCGAGATCGGGCCTCTCATATGACCGGGGGCCGGATGGACTACACGGAGCTCGACTGGCGGTGGGCCATACTCCTCGGCGCGGCGGTCAGGGAGGGTTTGATCGAGGCCGTAGCCGACGGGGCGCAATTATCGGACGCGGTGGCGAAGGAGCTTGGGATGGACGCGAGGGCCGTCTACGTCGTCCTCTCCGCGCTCGCCGAGCTCGGTATTCTGGAGGTGGAACGGGAGGCGTTCCGGCTGCGGGACGAGCACCGGGGGCCTTTGCTCGACCGGTACGATCCCGATTTTGTGGGCCAGAGCGTGGTGCATCGGTTCGAGTTGATCGGGAGCTGGGGCCGTCTACCGGAGGTCCTGCGCACCGGCAGGCCCGTCGAGGACCGGACCGCCCCTGGCTTCGGGGGGACGGAGACGTTTATCGCGGCGATGCGCCGCGGGGCAAGGCCGGGTGCGGCGGCGGTCGCCGGCGCGGTCCTCGCGCGGCTGCCCGAAGGGGCGCGCATCCTCGACGTCGGTGGCGGCCCCGGCACCAACGCCGAGGCGTTCGTGCAATTGGGACACGCACGTGGAGTTCCGGGTGGGGAACCGAGGGTCACGGTTTTCGACCGGCCCGAGGTCATAGAGATCATGCAGGAGACGCTGACCGCCGCCGGGATAGAGACCGCCTCGGGGGACATGAACGAGGGGCTGCCGGAGGGGCCGTTCGACGCCGTGTACTTCGGGAACACCTCCCACATGTACGGCCCCGAGGAGAACCGGGCGCTCTTCGCCCGAATGCGCCGCTCGCTGGTGCCGGGCGGCCTGCTCGTCGTCAGGGAGTTCGTGCGCGGCCTCGGCGAGGACGCGGCGCTCTTCGCCGCCAACATGCTGGTCCTTACGCCCCGCGGCGGCACCTACACGGCCGAAAAGTACGAGCGGTGGCTCCTGGAGGCGGGCTACGGCGCCGTCGACTTCGAGCCCGTGGCCGGTCGTAGCTCGCACCTGATCTTCGCCCGCAACCCCGGGTAGACGTGCGTCGCGTCACCCGTTACTGCGCGCAACCGTTCGAGGCACCGGGGTTGCGGCACCATGGATCAAGCGGATAGACACCGTACGAGTGTGGAAGGAAGTGGATTGTGGCGAGGACCTTCAACCTGGACACGAAGCTACGCCCCTCTTCGCTGCTGGCGAGGGCCAAGAAGGCCGCCTTCGAGAACGGCGCCACCCTGCTCGGCGACGAGCGGTCGGGACGCTTCTCCCACGACATGGCTAAAGGCGAGTACCACATGGTGGGGCAGACCGTCGTCGTCACCGTAACCGAGAAACACTGGCTGCTGCCCTGGCCCATGGTGGAGGCCCAGCTGAGGGAGTTGATTCGGTAGCGGCACTTTGCCTCGGACGCGCCGTCATCCAGCAGGACGAGTCTTTATGCACGCTGCCCGTAGATTGTGCTCGGCCGCTATTGCCCGAGTGGAGTTGGGGGAGCGGGGCCACCCGATAGTCGCCGGATTCGAACCGGGCGAGGATCGGCGCCGGTGCTACGCGCGAGGGAGGCACCGCCGGGCCGAATTGTTAGTACCGCCTTCGGGGGAGCCCACGCAAGCCGGGATAACGTCGGGTATTGCCCTCAGCGCCTTAGAGGCTGCGCGGATAGGTCACGGTTGGCGTCGAGGCCGGCCCTCCCAACGGTAGCGCCTCCAGCCTTCTCGGATCAGCCTCCTCACGATGATCACCACGTCGGAGAACGCTACCCAGAAGTCGATC
>CADCUW010000140.1 GCA_902805985.1 uncultured Rubrobacteraceae bacterium | reverse complement strand
CCCATCGCAGGAGACGGGGCGTGGGCGAGAACACCTAGCGGACGTCCAGGAGGTGTCGCGAGAACCGGCGAAACCCACGAAGATCACGCGAAGCTCTCGCCCGGAAGGTCGCCGTTCCCGACCCCGAACCACGCCGCCACCGAGGCCCCGAGGTCTGAGAAGCCGGTCCTGACGCCGAGGTCTTCAGGCTCTCCTGCTCCAACCGCGAGTAGCGGCACCCGTTCGCGGGTGTGGTCCGTTCCCCTGAAGGTGGGGTCGTTGCCGTGGTCGGCGGTGATGATGAGCAGGTCTTGCCCGGTCATCGCGTCGAGAAGTTCGGGCAGGCGGTCGTCGAAGCGCTTGATGTTCTGGGCCATGCCTTGAGGGTCGCGGCGGTGGCCGTATTTGGCGTCGAAGTCCACGAGGTTGGCGAAGACGAGGCCGGACCTGACGCGGCCGAGGGCCTGGAGGATGGCGTCGACTTTGGCCGAATCGTCTGGCTGGCCCGGCAGGTGGTCCGTGATGCCCCTGCCGTCGAAGATGTCCCGGATCTTGCCTACCGCGACGACCTCGTGGCCCGCGTCTTTTATGCGATCCATGTACGTCTCCGAAGGCGGGGTGATGCCGTAGTCGTGGCGGTTCTCGTTCTCCCGCTCGTAGGAGCCGGAACTCCTGTGGAAGGGGCGGGCGATGACGCGCTCGACCATTATCCTGCCCTCGCCTATGAGCATCCTGTGGGCTTTTTTGCAGGCGTCGTAGAGCTCTTCGAGGGGGATGACGTCTGTGTTGGCGGCGATCTGGAAGACGGAGTCGGCCGAGGTGTAGAGTATCCAGGCACCCGTCCGCTCCTGCTCGGGACCCAGCTCCTCGATGATCTCCGTCCCTGAGGCCGGTCTGTTCCCGATGATTCCCCGCCCGGTCTCTTCCTCGAATCTCAAGAGAACGTCCTCGGGGAAACCGTCGGGATAGGTCGGCAGAGGGTCGTCCAGCACCAGGCCCATCATCTCCCAGTGCCCGGCGAGGGTCGCCTTGGCCGCCGAGAGCTCGACCATGAGCCCGTGCGAGGCGCCGGGACTTTCGGCCGGAGGGACGCCTTCTATCCTCTCCACGTTGCCGAGGCCGAGCCTCTGCAAGTTGGGGGCGTCGAGGCCGCCGACGGCTCTGGCGGTGTTGGCCAGCGTGTTCGCGCCCTCGTCGCCGAACGACGCCGCGTCCGGGGCGTTGCCGGCGCCGAGCCCGTCTAGGACCACGACCGTCGCTCTGCGTCCCATGTCTCTTCCCCAGTCCCTCGCGTTGACCGCTGTAAGGGGTCAGTATGCCCGTTGCGGCTGCTTCTATCAGGCGTTGGGGGCGTCTGTTCTCTGCCGGGCCTCGTAGGGTAAGTAACCACCCACACGAGAGGACCGGGAGGGGCATGGAGTACGAGTTGAGGGAAGCCACGGCGGAGGATGCGGCGAAGATCCACGCCCTCGCCTGCGAGCTCGCAGGGGCCGTCGGCGACGCGCCACCAGACGAGGAGGCCGTCCGGACGCGGCTCGACGGGCTGCTCCAGGAGACCGGGGCGCGGGTCTTCGTCGCCGAGGTCGGGGGCGAGGTCGCCGGGGTGGTGAGCCTCTGGATCAAGCCCGACCTCGCCCACGGGGATACGGTCATCGAGGTCCCGATGCTCGCCGTCTCAGAGGCCCACCGCAGGAACGGCGTCGGAAGGCTGCTGATGTCTCGGGTCCGGGAGGTCGCCGCCGAGCACGACGCCTCCCTCGTCGAGCTCGTCGCCACCAGGGCCAACGTCGCCGCCCGCGACTTCTACAAGTCTTTAGGCTTCGTCGAGGCGGACGTCGTCTCCCTAGAGTTCGTAGGCAACGTCGAAAACCCGCCGGAGGAGACCTGAGGGCCGCTTACCCTCGTACCCGAAGCGCCAGGCCCACCCCGACCATCAGCGCCGCGGCGACGAGGCCGAGAACGACACCCCGCCACGCCGGCACCTCCTGGGTCTTTACGACACCCAGCGGCACCAGCAGCCCGGCGGCCCATGCGAGCGCCGCCCACCGAAGAAGGGGAACGGCCAGCAACGGCAGGACGAACCCGAGCGGGTAGGCCAGCGTCCGCCACGTGACCCCGAACCCGTACCGGCCGCCGAGGGCGCCCGCGTGGTAGAGGCCGGCGAGCGGCACGGAGAGCGGCAGCGGCAGGACGAGCGCGACGAGCGCCGGGTAGAGCCCCGCCAGGAAGAACCAGAAGATCGCCGCCGGGAACCCCGAGAACGCCAGGAACAGCGCGGGCGCCCGCACGTCGGGGACCTTCGGCAACAGCTCGAAGAAGCGGGCCGGGTGGACGAGGAGCGTCGAGAGCAGCCGTCCGTAGCTCGAGAACGGACGCGAGACGTCCCAGTCGCTCGCCCCGCCCCGGATCGTGTCTCGCGTGTACCCCCGCTTCGCCACGAACGGAGTATATAGAAGGTTCCAGGCTCTGAGCCTTCGAGGGGTCGCAGGGGGCGATGATACCGGGAGTATGCCGCTCTTTCAGGCTGATCGTGGTGGCGATGTTCGGTTGCGGGTATCAGGGAAGGCGGCAAACGGGCGTAGTATGCTGACCCGCCATGATCCAGGACCCTGCTCACGATGAGAGGATTTTCCCCGGATGGGCCGTCGCTTCGGGTGTGGTGGTCGCGCTGGTCGTGGGCGTCGTCTACGGCGCCACGCTCGCCCCGACCGTGCTGCCCTACGGCACGCCTTACACGCTTGACTCGCCGATGCTGCAGGCGGCGGTCCCGGTGCTCGGCGTCGGCCATCCGACCGGCTACCCGACCTACATGATGCTGACGCATCTCTTTACCTACCTGCCCTTCGGGGACGTTGCTTACCGGGTCACCCTCGCCTCCGCCGTCTACGGCGTCGTCGCGGTGGCGGTGGTCTACGCGGCGGGTCTGTTGCTCAGCCGTCGGGTCGCGGCCGCTGGCGCGGGCGCTCTGGCCTTCGGGTTCTCGGGGGCGTTCTGGTCGCAGGCCGTGATCTCGGAGGTCTACACCCTCAACGCCCTCTTCGTGGCCTCCGTTCTTCTCCTGCTTCTTCTCTGGCGGGACCGGCGGGACGATCGGGCCCTGCTCATCGCGTCCCTCCTGGCTGGCCTCTCGCTGACACACCACCTGTCGAGCGGGGTCCTGATACCGGCAGGACTCCTCTTCGTCGCCCTGGTGGACCGGAGCGCCTTCTCGAAGGCCGGGCTCTCGCTGAAGGGAGCCGGCCTCTTCGCGCTCGGCCTGCTGCCCCTGCTCTACCTCCCGATCCGCGCCCTGATGGACGCGCCCCTGAACGAGGCTGACCCCTCGACGCCTGGTCGGTTCCTGAACCTGGTGACGGGGGGGAGCTTCCTCGCGGAGTCTTCGGAGGCGGGCAGGCAATGCGTCCCTTCCTCCCTCGCGCTCGAAGGTCCCGCCGCGAAGCTGGCGGCTTTCGGACGGGAGGTACTCGTCCAGTTTCCGCTCGCTTTCCTGGCAATCGGGGCGTTCGGGGCGGCGTACCTGCTGATCCGGGACCGCCCGGCGGCCGGCCTTCTCGGCGTCGTCTTTCTCGGTTCCCTGCTCCACGGGTTGGCGTACCTGTGGCTCGGCATCGAGGACTTCGCGGCGTTCCTGATCCCGGCCCTGCTAACCTTAGCGCTCTGCGTCTGCACCGGCCTCGGCCGTCTCCTCCGCCCGACGGAGAACCTGCGCGGCGTCCCGGAGGGGGTCCTTCCGGTGGCACTCTCCATGGCCATTCTCGCCATGCCGCTTCTCGGAGCCTGGATCTCACCGGCCGGCGTGGACGGAAACGAGGCCTACGGGGGACGCCGCGCGGTCGAGGCGGTGGCCCGGTACGCGGAGCAAGGCGCGACCGTTCTGCACCACCGCAGCCCCCTCTGGTACATGGTCCTCGTCGAGGAGCGCCGGCGGGACCTCACCCTCCTGGACCCCTTCTGCACCTCCTGGGACCGCCGCACCGACCTCGTCTGGCCCGACGACCTGACCGCGGCACAGTCCGCTGTTCGCTACGGGACCGGCGACACCACCGGCGTCGAGGCCGCCCGCCGTGCCGCCGAGACCGGCCCCGTCTACGTTCTCGACCACGGCCGGGTGGACTACGGTCGCTTTAGAGAGGCCGGGTTCGACGTGGTCCCGGTGGGTGAGGACCGGATCCTCTACGAGCTCGTGCCCCGCTGAGATCCCGCTTGAGCGCGGCCGGACCCAGCCGTACAACACATATCAGGAGGTGTATGGAGATGCGCACGAACATAGTTTTGGACGATGAGTTGGTTGAGGAGGCGGCGTTCCGGCACTCGGACACGAAGACGAAGCGGGAGTTGGTAGACCGGGCGCTGCGGGAGTTCGTGGCCAACCACAAGCCAACCACAAGCGCAAGGACATCCGGGAGTTGCGGGGGAAGATCTCGTTCCATCCCGGCTACGATTACAAGAGGCTTCGCGAAGGCAGATAGCCCCGTACCTGGTAGATACCTCGGTGTGGATCGATTACCTGGCGGGAACGCGGACGGAGGCCGTGGGACGCTTCGCAGAGATATGGGACCGGGGCCGCATGGTGGGCCTCACGGGCGTCATCTACCAGGAGGTCGTCCGGGGCGTCACTTCGCGGAGGGAGTTCGAGCGGACATCCTGGTACCTCGGCTCGCAGACCTTCTACCATCCGCGGCACCCCGTCGGGAGCTACCGGGAGGCCGCGCGGATGTACTCTGACTGTCGCCGCGCGGCCGTAACCATCCGCTCCGCCGTAGACTGCCTCATCGCCCGCGTCGCCGTCGAGCACGGTCTGATGCTGCTCCACGACGACCGGGATTTCGAGAAGCTGGCGGGCGTCGTCCCGGATCTCGTCCTAGCCTGAGCGGGCGGGAACGCGGCCTCCGATCATCTATAATCAGACCAACGAACGCGGAACCTCCAGAGAAGGGGTCGAAAAACATGGAAGATTCTTACGGCGCGCGCAGCAGCCTGAACGCCGGCTCCGGTGAAGTCACCTACTACAGCCTGAAGAAGCTGGACGAGCAGGTGGAGGGGGACATCTTCTCGCTGCCGTTCTCCATCAGGGTGATGCTCGAATCGCTGCTTAGAAACGCCGGCGGCAAGTTCGTCTCCCAGGAAGACGTCGAGGCTCTGGCGAACTGGCCGGAGTCTATCGGCGGGGAGCTCGCCTACCTTCCGGCGCGGGTAGTCATGCAGGACTTTACCGGGGTGCCTGCCATCGTGGATCTCGCGGCGATGCGGAGCGCCATGCAGAACGTCGGGGGGGACCCGAAGAAAATCAACCCTCTCGTGCCCGTGGACCTCGTCATCGACCACTCCGTCCAGGTGGATGCCTTCGGGAACCAGGCGGCGCTGCAGTTCAACGCCGAGCGCGAGTTCGAGCGCAACCGCGAGCGCTATGAGTTCCTGAAGTGGGGCCAGCAGGCCTTCGACAACTTCTCCGTCGTGCCGCCCGCCACCGGCATCATCCACCAGGTCAACCTGGAGTACCTGGCCAAGGGCGTCATCGTCAAGGACGGTGTGGCGATGCCGGACACGCTCGTCGGCACCGACAGCCACACCACCATGATCAACGGCCTCGGCGTCCTCGGCTGGGGCGTGGGCGGCATCGAGGCCGAGGCCGTCACCCTCGGCCAGCCCTACTACATGCTCGTCCCCGAGGTCATAGGCTTCAAGCTGACGGATGCCCTGCCGGAGGGTGTTACGGCAACCGACCTCGTCCTCACCGTCACCCAGATGCTCCGCGCCCACGGCGTGGTCGGAAAGTTCGTCGAGTTCTACGGCGACGGGTTGTCCCGCCTCTCCCTCCCGGACCGCGCGACCATCGCCAACATGTCCCCCGAGTTCGGGGCCACCTGCACGTTCTTCCCGGTGGACGAGGAGACGCTCAAGTACCTGCGGGGGACCGGGCGCGACGAGGAGCTCGTCGAGCTGGTCGAGGCGTACCACAGGGAGCAGGGCCTCTGGCGCACGGACGAGACGCCCGAACCGCGCTTCACCGAGGTGCTGGAACTCGACCTCTCCACGGTCGAGGCGAGCCTCGCCGGTCCGCGCCGGCCGCAGGACAGGGTGGCGCTCGACGACATGCAGCCCTCGTTCCGCCAGGCCCTCGCCGACATGGTCGGCATGGACCACGCCCTGGTGGGCAACGGCTCCACGAACGGCCACGGCGACGACGCCTACGATGAGGCCGACGATGAGTCCTTCCCGGCGAGTGACACCCCGAGCCCCGGCTCGCCGGCCGCCCGCGGCGGCGCCAACGAGGCCGAGGGCAAGGAGGGCGGCGCCGTCTCCACGGGCGAGAGCCACGAGGCCGACGACACCGAGTCCTTCCCGACGAGCGACGCCCCCGCCGGGGCCGCGGGCGCGACCGGCGAAGGCCAGGCCGACCCGACGGCCGGCGGCGAGCCGGAGGGCGAGGAGCCGGAGGCCGCGCCTTCGGGCTCCGTCACGGTCACGGTCGACGGCGAGGAGATGTACCTCAAGCACGGCTCGGCGGTCATAGCGGCGATCACCTCCTGCACAAACACGAGCAACCCTTCGGTGATGATGGGTGCCGGGCTGCTGGCCAAAAAAGCGGTAGAGAAGGGCCTGAAGGTCCAGCCGCACGTAAAGACGAGCCTCGCGCCAGGCTCGAAGGTGGTCACCGAGTACCTCCAGACCTCCGGGCTCCTCGACCCGCTGGAGGAGCTCCGGTTCGACGTGGTCGGTTACGGCTGCACGACGTGCATCGGCAACTCCGGGCCGCTGGCAGAGGAGATCTCGGAGGCCGTAGAGGAGAACGACCTCGTCGTCGCCGCCGTCCTCTCCGGCAACCGCAACTTCGAGGGGCGCATCAACCCGGATGTGAGGGCGAACTACCTGGCCTCGCCGCCGCTCGTGGTCGCCTACGCGCTGGCCGGGACGGTGGACATCGACCTCTCCAGGGATCCCTTGGGCGAGGACAGGGATGGGAACCCCGTCTACCTGAGGGACGTGTGGCCCTCCCAGGAGGAGGTCGCCCGCGAGATCGAGAACGCCCTCGACCCGAACATCTACCGCGAGCAGTACGCCGACGTCTACACCGGCAACGAGCAGTGGAACGGGGTGGACGTCCCCGAGGGCGACCTCTACGAGTGGGACCCGGACTCGACCTACATCCAGGAGCCGAGCTTCTTCAAGGACCTGGATCCCAACGCCGCGGACGTCAACGACATCGAGGGCGCCCGCGT
>CADCUW010000139.1 GCA_902805985.1 uncultured Rubrobacteraceae bacterium | reverse complement strand
TTACTCGAAGCGTTCGTTGGGCCGTTCGCCCGTTTGACATTGGGTCGGGAAGATCGCTCGCTAGCGCGGCTCGTGGGCCGCATCCTCACCGATTCGGACGAGGAGATCCGGCGCCGGACCTTCGAGCAGACTAGAGAGACGGACGCGATGTACCTGGAGGCGTTCGGCCGGTCGCTGCCCCACCTCTCCAGGGAGGAGTTGCTCTGGCGCTTCTACGCGGTACTGGGGACCATCATGTTCCAGCTAATAGGCGCCACCAGTGCGATGGAGGCCGTGGCAGAGGCTCCACCCTTCAGCGTGTCCGCAGGAAACGCCGAAGAGGCGAAAGCCCGAACCGTCGCCTTCCTGGCCGCGGGCCTACGGGCACCGGCCGCAGTGCCTCCACGCTAGCCCGGGCCCTCTGTACGGCCCGTCCGGTAGCGAGGGGACCCCAATCGCGGTTCGCGCCAGACCAGGGGCTTTGGCTACCGCTTCGCACCGCCGTCGTACCGCTCCTGCAGGTCCTCGCGGGAGATGTTCTCGGTATGCGTGGCCACGTACCAGACGTGCCCGAAGGGGTCCGTCACCCCGCCGCGGCGGTCGCCGTCGTTGCTGTCCTCGACCGGCATCAACTCCGTCGCCCCGGCCGCGATGGCCCGGTCGAACGTCGCGTCGGCGTCCTCGACGTAGAGGAACATGTGCACCGGCGAAGCGCCGGCCGCTTGCGGGCCGCTCATGCCGTACTCGGGGGCTTCGTCGGTGAGCATGACCGGCGAGTCGCCGATCACCACCTCGGCGTGCCGGATGCTCCCGTTCGAGTCTGTCCAGCGGAAGATCTCCCTGGCCCCAAAAGCCCGCCCGTAGAACTCGATGGCGCCCGCAGCACCCTTCACCGTCACGTACGGGGTCACGGTGTGGAAACCCTCCGGAACGGGGTTGATGTTGTCGACCATGATCCCTCCCTGTTTACACCCACGCCACCAAACGCGAAGTGAGTGTACGCCGGGAGGGCCGGGTTCCCATCCCCGGATCTCGGCGGGGCTTATCCCGGAAGCAGGCTCCGGCCTACCAGGAACTCGTCTGCCTGCCTCGCGGCCTTGCGGCCCTCGGCGATGGCCCAGACTATGAGCGAGGCGCCGCGCTTGGCGTCGCCGGCGACGAAGACGCCCTCCCTCTTCGTCCCGAAGCCGTTCTCGGAGTAGATCGCGCCGCGGTCCGTGTAGCCGAGGTCCATCTCTTCCTGGAGACGGTCCTTTACGGGTCCGGTAAAGCCGATGGCGAGCAGGACGAGGTCGGTCTCTATCTCGAAGTCCGTCCCCTCCTTCGGCACGGTCTTGCCCTCGGGCGTGCGCTCGGTCTCGATGGCGTGCATCCTCTCGACGTGGCCGTTCGAACCCGAGAAGCCCTTGACGGCGACGGAGAAGCCGCGCTTGCCGCCCTCCTCGTGGGCGGGGTAGGTGTGGAGGATGAGCGGCCAGTCGGGCCAGGTGAGGTGGTCCGGGTTCTCCGGGGGCTTCGGGCCGTGGGTCAGGACCTTGACCGAGGCGCAGCCCTCGCGGTGGGAGTTGCCGAGGCAGTCCGCGCTCGTGTCGCCGCCGCCGAGGATCACGACGTTCTTGTCCTTGGCGGTTATCTCTATCTCCACGTTCGTCGGCAGCCCCGCGACGCGCCGGTTCTGCTGGGTGAGGTAGTCCATCGCGAGGTGGATGCCGCCGAGTTCCCGGCCCGGCACGTCGAGGTCGCGCCCCTGCAGGGCACCGATAGCGAGAACGGTCGCGTCGAACTCGGCGTTCAGCTCTTCGGTCGTCGGGTTCTCTCCGACGTGGGAGTCTGTGCGGAACTCAACGCCCTCCTCCTCCATCATGGCGATGCGGCGGTCGACTACCCACTTCTCTATCTTGTAATCGGGGATGCCGTAGCGCAGGAGGCCCCCGATCTTGTCGTCCTTCTCAAAGACGACGACGGTGTGCCCGGCCCAGTTGAGCTGCTGTGCCGCCGCGAGGCCCGCCGGCCCGCTGCCGACGACGGCCACCTTCTTGCCAGTCCTCTTCTCGGGCGGCGTGGGATGGGCGACTACCCAGCCCTCGTCGAAGGCGCGGTTGATGATGGAGAACTCTATCTCCTTGATGGTGACGGGCTTGTCGTTTATGGCGAGCACGCAGGCGGACTCGCACGGGGCGGGGCAGAGCATCCCGGTAAACTCGGGGAAGTTGTTCGTCTGGTGGAGGCGGTCTATGGCCTGCCTCCAGTGGTCGCGGTAGACGAGGTCGTTCCAGTCGGGAATGAGGTTCCCAAGAGGACAGCCGGTGTTGCAGAACGGCACCCCGCAGTCCATGCAGCGGGAGGCCTGGCCCTTAAGGTCCTCCTCGGGCATCGGCTCGTAGACGTAGCGGTAGTCCTGCACGCGCTCGACGACGTTGCGCTTGGGGGTGGGCTTGCGCCCTATCTTCAGGAAGCCCTTCGGGTCGCCCACTACCGCGCCACCTCCAACTCGGCCTCCTGCCGCTCCTGCAACACCCGCTTGAGGTCGTGCGGCATCACCTTTATGAACTTCGGCAGCAACGCGTCCCACTCCTTCAGGACCCGCCGCGCTCGCTCGCTCCCGGTCCACTCGAGGTGCCTCTCGACCATCCCCCGCAAGAGCGCATCGTCCTCCTCGGCCTCGATGGGCTCGAGGCCCACCATGTCCTTGTTGCACAGCCTCTCGAAGCGCCCCTCCTCGTCCAGCACGAACGCCACGCCGCCGCTCATGCCCGCCGCGAAGTTGCGGCCCGTCTCCCCGAGCACCGCGACGACCCCGCCGGTCATGTACTCGCAGCCGTGGTCGCCCACGCCCTCCACGACCGTGTGCGCCCCGGAGTTGCGGACCGCGAACCGCTCCCCGGCGAAGCCGCGGAAGTATGCTTCGCCGGCGGTCGCCCCGTAGAGCGCCACGTTGCCGACCACCACGTTGCGGGCCGCCTTGTAGCCGGCGACCCTGGACGGAAAGACCGCGAGACGGCCGCCGGAGAGGCCCTTGCCCACGTAGTCGTTGGTGGTGCCTTCGAGGGTGAAGGTGAGGCCCTTCGCCAGCCACGCCCCGAAGGACTGGCCGCCGACGCCGTGCATGTCTATCCGGACCGTGCCGTCGGGCAGGCCGTCGTTGCCGTAGCGCCGCGCCAACTCGCCCGAGAGCATCCCCCCGACCGTGCGGTGGGTGTTGAGCACGGGCTGCTCGAAGCGGACCCTCTCTCCCCGCTCCAGCGCCGGCATGCACCTCTCGATCAGCTCGTTGTCCAGGGACCTGTCCAGGCCGTGCTCCTGGAGCTCCGAGTGTCGGCGGGGCTTGTCGTCTGAGAGCTCGCCGTTGTAGAGGATCGCGGAGAGGTCCACGCCTTTCGCCTTCCAGTGCTCGATGGCCTCGCGCATCTTGAGCCTGTCCGTGCGTCCGACCATGTCCTCGAACCGGCGGAAGCCCATCTCGGCCATAAACTCGCGCACCTCTTCCGCGAGGAAGAAGAAGTAGTTGACGACGTGCTCGGGCGTCCCCGTGAAGAGCTTGCGCAGCTCGGGGTCCTGCGTAGCGATGCCGACCGGGCACGTGTTCAGGTGGCAGACGCGCATCATGATGCAGCCGGTGGCGACGAGCGGGGCCGTCGAGAACGCGAACTCCTCGCCGCCAAGAAGCGCCGCCACGACAACGTCGCGGCCCGTCTTGAGCTGGCCGTCGGTCTGGAGGACGACGCGCCCGCGCAGGTCGTTGCGGACGAGGACCTGCTGGGTCTCGGCGAGCCCGAGCTCCCAGGGGAGACCCGCGTGCTTTATGGAGGAGAGCGGGGAGGCGCCGGTGCCGCCGTCGTGGCCCGAGACGGTTATGTGGTCGGCCTTAGCCTTGGCGACGCCGGCTGCGACCGTGCCGACCCCGACCTCGGCCACGAGTTTCACGCTCACGTCGGCCGCGGGGTTCGCGTTCTTGAGGTCGTGGATGAGTTGGGCGAGGTCCTCTATCGAGTAGATGTCGTGGTGGGGCGGAGGCGAGATCAGGCCGACCCCGGGCGTCGAGTAACGCACCTTTGCTATGTCCTCGGAGACCTTGTGACCGGGCAGCTGCCCGCCCTCGCCGGGCTTTGAGCCCTGGGCCATCTTTATCTGCAGGACGTCGGCGTTGACGAGGTACTCGGCCGTCACCCCGAACCGGCCGCTGGCGACCTGCTTGACCGCGCTGCGGCGGTTGTCCCCGCCGGGGTCGGAGGTAAAGCGCAAGGGGTCCTCGCCGCCCTCTCCGGTGTTGGACTTGCCGCCGATGCGGTTCATGGCGATGGCGAGCGTCTCGTGGGCCTCTTTGGAGATAGAGCCGAAGGACATGGCGCCCGTCACGAACCTCTTGACGATCTCCTTGGCAGGCTCCACCTCTTCCATGGGTATCGGGTCCTGCTCGAACTCGAAGAGACCGCGCAGGGTCGAGTAGCGCGCGCTCTGCTCGTCGAAGTGGCGCGTGAACTCCTTGAAGGTCTCGAAGTCGTTTGTCTTGACGGCCCGCTGCAGCGGGACGATGGTGTCCTGGTTCCACTGGTGGTACTGGCCCTGCTGGCGGAGCTGGTACTCGCCGCCGACGTCGAGCTCCTCGGCGTTGTCCTCAATCGCCGCGAACGCGCTCCGGTGGCGCTCCAGGGTCTCGCGGGCCAAAGCCTCGATGCTGACGCCCCCGACGCGCGAGGCGGTGCCGACGAAGTGCTTGTCTATAAACTCCTCGTTAAGGCCTACGGCCTCGAAGATCTGGGCCCCGCAGTAGGAGAAGAGCGTCGAGATCCCCATCTTGGAGATGACCTTGAGCAGGCCCTTCCCGAGGGCCTTTACGAAGTTCTTCGACGCTTCTTCCGGGCCGACGCCCTCCATGAGGTGCGAGTCGGCGAGCTCCTCGATGGTCTCGAAGGCGAGGTAGGGTGCTACGGCGGTAGCCCCGTAGCCGACGAGGAGGGCGAAGTGGTGGACCTCCCGCGCCTCGGCGGTCTCCACGACGAGCGTCGTCGCCGTACGAATACCGGCGCGCACGAGGTGGTGGTGGACGGCGGCCGTGGCAAGCAGGCTCGGTATCGGGGCCTGCATCTCGTTGACGCCCCTGTCGCTCAGGACCAGCACCGCGGAGCCGCCCCTCACCGCGTCCTCGGCCTTCCCGCACAGGGTGGTGAGCGCCTCCTCCATCCCGGCCTCCCCGGCGGCGACCGGGAAGAGGGCTGAGAGCGTGGCGGAGCTTGCCCGCTCGTCGCCTAGTGCCCGGATCTTCTCGAGATCCGCGTCCGTGAGCACAGGCTGGTCTATAAGGACGCGCCGGCAGTGCTCGGGCGTCTCGTCGAAGAGGTTCTGCTCAGGGCCCAAAGACATCTTGAGCGACATGACGAGCTCTTCCCGCAGCGGGTCTATGGGCGGGTTCGTCACCTGGGCGAAGTGCTGCTTGAAGTACGAGAACAGGAGCTGCGGCCTCTCGGAGAGGACGGCGAGCGGGGTGTCGGTGCCCATCGAGCCGTCCGGCTCCTTGCCGTTCTGGGCCATGGGGGCGAGGATTATGCGCTGGTCCTCGATGGTGTACCCGAAGGCCCGCTGGCGCTGCAGGAGCGAGGCCGACTCCGGGCGCGAGGACGCGCTCGGCTCGGGGAGCGCGCTGAGGTGGATCTCACCAGCGTCCAGCCACTCCCGGTAAGGCCGCCGCCCGAGGAGCGGCCTCTTGACGTCCTCGTCGTGCAACAGCTCGTGCCGCTCCGTGTCCACCACGAGCATCTTGCCAGGCCTGAGCCTCCACCGCTCCACGACCTCCTCGGCCGGTATGCGCAAGGCTCCGTCCTCCGAGGCCATCACTACCCGCCCGTCCTTCGTGACGGAGTAGCGGGCCGGCCTGAGCCCGTTCCTGTCGAGCGTCGCGCCGACGAGGCGACCGTCGGTGAAGGCGACCGCCGCCGGGCCGTCCCACGGCTCCATGAGCGCCGAGTGGTACTGGTAGAAGGCGCGGCGGTCCGGGTCCATCAGGTCGTCGTTCTCCCAGGCCTCCGGGATCATCATGGCGACCGCGTGCGGCAGGGAGCGCCCCGCCAGGTGTAACAGCTCCAGGGCGTTGTCGAAGGCTGCCGAGTCGCTCTGGCCCGGCATGATGACGGGGGAGAGCTTGCCGAGGTCCTCCCCGAAGAGCTCCGAGCGCAGCCGGCTCTCGCGGGCCCGCATCCAGTTCACGTTGCCCCTTATGGTGTTGATCTCACCGTTGTGCGCGATATACCTGTAAGGGTGCGCGAGCTCCCAGGAGCCAAGGGTGTTCGTCGAGAACCGCTCGTGGACCAGCGAGATCGCACTCGCAAAGTTCGGGTCCCGCAGATCGGCATAGAACCGGTCCAACTGCCGCCCCTTGAGGAGCCCCTTGTAGATGACGGTCTTCGAGGAGAGGCTCACCACGTAGCAGCCGGGCGAGCCCTCGGCCTCCTTGTGCAGCCGGCGCCGGATCACGTACAGCTTCCGCTCGAAATCCATCCCGTCCCCGCCCCGGCGCCCCACGAAGAACTGCCGGATGCGCGGCATGACGCTGCGCGCGACCTCCCCGACGGCCCCGGGCTCGACGGGCACGTCCCGGAAGCCGAGGAGCTCCTGCCCCTCCTCCGCGCAGATCTCCGCGAGCTTCCCCCCGCAGTCCACTTCCCCGTCGGTCTCGAAGAGCATCCCGACCCCGTAGCCCCCCGCGCCCGGGAGCTCTATGCCCAGCTCCACGCACGCGCGCCTGAAGAAGCCGTCGGGGATCTGGGCGAGTATCCCGGCCCCGTCGCCCGTCTCGGGGTCGCTGCCGGTGGTGCCCCGGTGCTCGAGGTTGTGCAACACCTCGAGGCCCTGCTCGACCGTCTCCCGCGTGGGCCGTCCGTCGATGCGCGCTACAAAGCCGAGCCCGCAAGCATCGTGCTCGTACATCGCATCGTATAGTCCGGCTTTACGGGTCAACGAACCCACTCCTTCGACGCCTAGGGTACGGAAGTAGCCCACTTTTTACACGAATGACGAAGGGAGCACAAGGGCGTAACAATCCCGTTGCATACTAGCGTGATACAGGGCTTGTGGAATACGGCGGCGGGGGAACCTCGCCGGGCGGCTACAGATCGTCGAGCGCGCCGCGGAGCTTCTCCTCCTCTTCCAGAAGCTCCGAGAGCCGCACGCGCAACTCGGCGGCCTCCGCCTCCACCTCGGCGAGGCGCAGGGTGAGCTCCCGCTCCTT
>CADCUW010000138.1 GCA_902805985.1 uncultured Rubrobacteraceae bacterium | reverse complement strand
ATCCCGCCGTCCGGCCCGACGGGCGGCGACGGCCCGCCCTCCGAGCACCCGGAGCAACCCGGCAACCCCGACGACGTTGCCGGGCAAGGTGGCGGCCAAGGCGAGCCGATGCCCGACGACGTCGAGGCGGACCTCAGACGTCAGCTGGACGACGTGCTCACCAAGGTCCGCGGCAGCGGGGTCGTCGAGGCGGAGCAGCCCGGCGCCGGGAAGCCGACCGACCAGGAGGAGCTCCTCCGCTCCATAAACGAGGCGAACACGGCCGTCGAGATGGCTCGCGAGCTCGCCGCCGAGGCGCCGGGGGCGCGCGACGACAGGGAGCGGGCGCGAGAGCGGGCGCGCTCCGCGGTCGAGGAGGCCGGCCGGGTCGCGGAGCAGGCCGCCCGCGACGAAGCGCGCGGCGCTGCCGACGGCGTCGGTGGCACCACCACCGACGAAGACCGCGTCCCGCCCGAGCAGGGCGTCCCCGAGGGCGAGACCGTGCCCGAGCAGCAGACCCCGCTGGAGGACGACAACCCGGAGACACCTCCCGTCGCCGAGCAGCCCGAAAGCGGGGGCCAGGAAAACGCCCCGGCGGAGGAGCCTTCGGCCGCAGAGCCCCCGGCGGAGGTTCCTCCCTCGGAGGCCCCGCCGACGCAATCCCCGTCCGACGACACCGCGACTGACGACGCCGCGACCGAAAAGGGTCCGACCCCACTGCCCGACAGGGAGACAACGCCTCCGCCCACCTCAGCCGCCCTCGAAGATCCGGCGGCCTCCGATCCACCGCAGCGGCCGGCCCCCGACGCGCCGCCCGACGAGCCGGACGACCCCGATTCCGCCACCACCCCGCCGACACGCAACGCCCGCGAAGAGGCGGGCTCGGGCGGCGATGCGGACCGCACCGAAGGCGGCTCGTCCGAGGAGCCCAATCAGTCCGCGCCGAACGACCGCGCCGGGGACGCGGACGAGCCACGCGACGCGGGTTCTTCGTCCGGCGGGAACCCCAACCGCGACAGAGAGGAGAAGACCGAGAACGACGCGTCGGAGAGCTCCGACGCGAAGAACGCGAAAGACCGGCCGCGGACCCCGGAGCCCCCCATCACGGACCCCGGCGTCGATCTGAAGATCCCCGACCCCCGGACACCCGACACGTCGCAGATCGGGGAGTTCGGTGCAAACGGCGACGAGAACAGAGGAGAGTAGATGCGCACCACAGACAACAGACCACACCCGAAGCCCGGCACGAGGGCCGTATCGTGGGCGAGCCCGGCCAGGCCGCTGCTGCTGCTGGCGATCTTCCTCGCCTGCGCGGTTGCCTTGCTGATCGTCCCCCCGGCCATCGCCCCGGCGCTCGCCCAGGGCGCCTCCGACCAAGGGCGTGAGGCGCGCGGCGGCGGAGGCTCGGGCGAGGAAGGCTCGGGCAACGGCCTCGGCGTGATCGTGGACATCCCGGAAGGCTGGCCCCTCAACGACAAGGGGGGCGGTCACGACATCGTCCGCTTCGAGAAGTGTTTCCCCTTCTGCAACGTGGAGCGACCCGACGGGGGCCCTTCGGGCGGGCAGGAGGACGGTGAGACGGTGATCCAGGAAGGCACCGGCGAGCAGACCAGCATCATCACACAGACCCAGACCGACGGCGAAACCGACGACGGTTCAACCGAGGACGAACCCGCCGGCGGCAACGGCGGCGGGGGCGAGGACCAGCCCGAGGAGACGACGGTCCTCGAAGAGACGACGGTCCTCGAAGAGACGACCACCTTCGAGGAGACCACGGCGCCGCCCGGTGGGACGGCCGAGTGCCCCACCGGTCCCAGCGGCCCAATCTCCGAGGTAACGCTTATGCAGGTCCTCGACGCTGACACGCTGCAGGTGGAGGGCTCGGACGGCAACGCCTACACGGTCCGGCTTATCGGGGCGGAGGCGCCCGACCTCACTGGTGGAGGGGCGGAAGGTGGCGAGAACGAGCCCGGCGCCGAGGAGGCCGCGACATTCGCCAGGGAGGCCCTCGGCGGGCAGGGGCAGAAGCTAGAGCTGGAGTACGACGAGCAGAAGACCGACGAGAACGGCCAGACCTTCGCCTACGTGTGGATGGAGAACCCCGCCGAGAGCCCGGGCCCCGCGACCCAGCAGCTGCTCGACACCCCCGAGGTCCCCGGCCCCGTGCTCTTTAACCGCCAGCTCGTCGAGAGCGGGTACGCCCGCGCCGCGACCGCGGAGCCCAACACCGACTACGCCGACTGCCTGGCGCAGGCCGAGGAGGCCGCCCGCGCTGACGAGGCCGGCCTCTGGGCGGAGCAGGCCTCCTACCCGAGCGCGGGTCCGGACGCCGGCGACGCCGGCGACGCCGGCGCGTCCCGAGCATCCGGCGTAGAGACGGTCTCCATAGAGCTCGCCTCCAGTAAGACCCCGCAGTCGAAGCCCGGCGACGAGGCCGGTGCCAACGCCGCGGCGAACGACCGGGCGGGCGCCAAGGAATCGGCCATTCCGCCGATCACCCGGCACGCCAAGGCGCCCGAGGCCGTCACCCTACGGGCCGCCCACCCAGGGCTCGCCGTCGGCCTGGCCGCGGCCATCCTCGCCGCCTCCCTGCTGGCGGCCGTCGCGATAAGGCGCGGCGGCCCGGTGGGCACCACCGAGGGGAGCGCCAACTAGATGCACCCCGCGGGCGCGGCGATAGCGGTACTGCGCAACCGGCAGGCGCGCAGCCTGCTGCTCGCCGCGCTCGCGGGCCTCTCCATCGGCGTCGTCGTAATCATCGTCGCCGTGGTCGCCTCGCTCCAAGCCGTGCTGGCGGGTCAGTGCCCCGTCACGGACAGCGAGACCTCCGGCCCCGGAACCTCCTCCTACGAGAGCCAGGAGCCCTCCAAAGAAGCCCTCGCAGACATCCCGGCCAACTACCTGCAGGTCTACCGCGCCGCGGCCGACGAGTACGGCCTCGACTGGGCGTTTCTGGCGGCCGTCGGCAAGCAGGAGACCGGCCACGGCGAGGGTGGCAAGGAGTACACCTGCATAAATTCCTCCGTCGGCGCGCAGGGGCCCATGCAATTTATGCCCGAGACGTGGGCCAGCGAGGGACTGGACGGCAACGGCGACGGCAAGGCGGACCCCTGCCAGTACGAGGACGCGATCTTCTCCGCGGCCAGCTACTTCACGCACCTGGGGGCGCCCGAGGACTACCACGGGGCCCTCTGCAGCTACTACGGCGCGTGCGCCGACGCCAACGCCGACTACGCCAACGAGGTCCTCGCGCAGGCCGAGGAGTACCGGGCGGCCGAGGAGAATGGCTCCGGCGCGATGCCGGCGTCAGAGGAGCAACGCCCCGCTCCTTCGGACGGGTCGTCAGCGGCCTCGCCGAGAGGCCCCCCAGAAGCGCCCTCGGGGGAGTCGGCCGCGGCGTCGCCAGCCGCGTCGCCCGAGGCCTCCGCGGCGGCTGCGAGCCCGGCCGCCGCCGGCCAGGGCGGAGGAGGCGGCGGAAGCGGCTCCCCGCCCCAGGGCTGGGACACCGTGGACGAAGAACGCGAGATCGACTACGTCCTCGAAACCTCCTACGCCTCCTACTTCGAGGAGGCGGCGGCGAGTTGGAACGAGCTCGGCGGCGTGGAGATCCACCCGTCGGAATCCGCAAGCGACACCGACCTCGTCGTCACCGACGGCTACGTCGGCGGCGCGATGGCGAAGACCTTCTCCGAGGGCGAGATCACCTTCGACCCGTCCCACATGGACGGCGCCACGGACAACGCCAAGCTGGCCGCCGCCGGCCACGAGCTCGGCCACGCCCTGGGCTTCCCACACAACGAGGCGGAGTCCGTCCTGAACACCCCGATCATCGTCAACGGCGAGGACAACGTCACCGCTCCCACCGCCTACGACGAAGAGCAGTACCGTCCCGTCTGGGGCAGCGGGGACGGCGGTTCCTCCGGAGGAGGCGGCGGCGGGGGCGTCGAGACCGGCGCGGTCTTCCCGCTGCCGGAGCAGTTCATGGACTCCTACTCCGACGACTGGGGAGCGGCACGCCCCGGCGGGCGATCCCACGAGGGGACCGACCTGATGGTGGATGAGGGCAACCCCATCTACTCCGTGACGGACGGCGTCGTCCAGGAGACGGACGGCTCCTCATCGAGCCACTACTCCGAGGTCGGCGGCTACAACATCATGGTCAAGGCCACCACGTCCGTCGGCCCCATCGAGGAGGGGGATCTCCTCTACTACGCCCACATGAAATCGCCCGGACCCTCCGTAGAGCCCGGCCAGGAGGTCTCGGCGGGGGACCAGATCGGCGCCGTCGGCGACACCGGCTACGGCCCCGAAGTCACCGAGGGCGAGTTCGAGCCCCACCTGCACTTCGGCTGGTACGACCCCTCCGGACAGCGCGCGGAGACCAGCGCGGGGGCGATGAATCCCTACCCGCTTCTCGAGTGGCTCAAGGAGAACGGCGGCACGGTGAGCGGCTCCGACGACCTGGCGCCTTCCGCGTCCGACGGCCCGGCGTACTGCACCAGCCCGCTGGCCCGCCTGTTCGGTTTCTTCACCGGCGGCGGGGACGAATCCTCGAGCACCGAAGACCCCTCGTCTGGCGGCTCCGGCGGCGGGGGCGGGACCTCGGGTAGCGGGGACGGCCAGGCCGCGGTCGAGGAGGCCAAGAAGTACCTCGGCGTGCCCTACGTCCTCGCCGGCCCGGAGGGCTGTATCCCGGGAGAGCAGATGGACTGCACCTGCCTGACCACGACGGCGTTCGAGCAGTTCGGCGTCACCCTCCCGGACGACCCCGGAATGGTCCCGGACTACGGCGAGAAGGTCACGGGCGAGCCGCAGGCCGGCGACATACACGTCTGGGGGGATCCGGGAGATGGGACCGGAGGCCACGTCGCGATCGACATGGGGGACGGCAACATCATTCACGCCAACATGGTCACGATGGATACGGCCATCGCGCCCATGTACGACTCCCCGGACTACCTGGGCGCCTGGAGGATAGTCGAATGAGGCGGTCACTCCCCCAGATCCCCCCGGCCGAGCACGCAAACGACCCCGAAAGGCGGCACTGATGGACCCCTTCGCACCCCGAGAATCGCGCCGCAGGGCCGGCGCCCGAAGATCGCGGACGGCCAACGGAGAGCAGGCCGTGGGCCGGAGCAAGATGTGGGTCTTGCTCGCCTTCGTGGCGGTCCTCCTCGTCGCGTACGCGTTCTTTGTCGTCCTGATCGGCGGCGAGCGGGCCGGCACCGCGGAGGGAGGCGCGCCCTCCGGGCAGCGGGCCGTCGCGGATCCCGAAGGAGGAAGGGACGGTAAAGGCGCCGCCGACCAGAACCGGCCGGCCGGCCGCGAGGACCTGCCGCTCACCGCCCCCGGCGACGACGACCGCGGGGAGTCCAAGCCGAACGCCGGCCTGGACGACCACGACATCTACGTCTACGAGCCCGAGGGCTCCGACCGGGGACCCGGACCCGGCGGCGCCGAGGGCGAACCCGGAGGCTACGACCCCCTGGGCAAGGGCACCGACGGCCCGGTGCTCAGCGAGACCCAGCTCGAGCGCGCCGAACTCGCGGTCTCAAACTACGTCACCGCCGTCTACGGCTACAGCGGGGACGACTTCGACGAGTACCAGAAGAAGGTGGGGGAGGCGGTCGTGTTCCCCGGCTTCTTCTCCTCGCCCGGCGCCGAGCACGTGCGCGAGGTGCAGCGCCGAATCGAGGGGTCGCCAGACGGCGTGTCCAGCGGGGCGGTCCTAAAGGGCTTCACGGCCGAGCAGCAGACGGAGGAGAGAATCGAGGGCGTCGCCTACTTCGACGTCGGCGAGGGCGTCGCCTTCAGCAAGACCGCCGCGAGCGGCGTCGAGCTCCAGGGAGAGGTCACCAGCTACGCCCAGCCCGTGAACCTGCAGCTCTACGGCTCTCAGTGGCGCGTGACGGAGGCAGGCCAACGACAGGAGGTTTCCGATTGATGCTACCCGAGCCAACGGGACTACTGGACCCAATGGTCCTGCTGTTCCAGGCCGGCGACGCCTGGGACCGCGGCGGTTCGTCCCGCCAGGACGTGTGGGGCCCAGCGATCACCTGGCTACAGGCGATCCTCCTCTCCGCGGGCGGGCTGGGCCTGACCCTAGGCGTCGTCCACAAGCTCATGGGAGACGACGACTCGGACCGGGAGACCTGGTGGAACCGCATCATGGGCGCCTCGATCACGGGACTCCTTCTGGGGCTCCTCGCCGAACCGTTCGTCAACGTCTTGCGGACGGTGTTCGGCCTGTGAGCCCCCGGCGCCCAACCCCAAAGGAGGCGAGAGAGATGTCCGTAAACGAACCAAGGAGAGAAGACGTGCAGAACTACAGAGAAGGCAGCCACCCCCACCCCGACGCGAGCAGCGCCCCGGCGCATCCTTTCGAGGGCTCCTACGCAAGCCCCCGCCAGGTCCTCGGCGTGATCCTCGCCGCCGTGCTCGTGGCGATAGTCTTGAGCGCCTTCGCGCTCCTCGGGGCGCGGCTGACCCCGGGCGGGGGCGACTGCGTCCTGACGGACAACGCCGGCTGCATCGAGACCGGCTCGACCGGTCTCGCCGGCCAGACGGCCGCCGGCGCGGAGCTGGGAAGGGGGAGCTGAGGCGTGCAAAATCCGCTCCAAAGGTTGGCACGAACGGCGCGCCCCGCGGCGCTGTGCCTGTTGACGCTCCTCGTCCTGCTCACGCCCTTCTTCTGGACCCCGGCGGCCCACGCGCAAGACGCCGTTCCGGGCATGGATTCAAACGAACTCAATGGCGGCATGGACGGTAGAGACGAACCGGAAGAGCAAGACTCGGGAGGCGAAGAGTCGGGGACAGAGGAATCGGGGACAGAGGAATCGGGAGAGGAAGACTCCGAGGGCGGCCTCGTTTCCGGGATAGCCGAGGACGTCTTCAACACCATCATGACGCACGTCGTCGAGAAGACCGGCGACGCGGCGGCCGGCTGGGCGACGGATTTCCTCACCGAGGGCGCTTTCAGCCTCCCCGAGCCAGAGGGAGAGATAAAGACGTTCTACGACCAGGTCAGCGGCGTCGTGCAGCCCGGGGCCATCGTGTTGCTGCTCCTGACGGGTCTCATGCTGACCCTACGGGGCGCCAACTACAACACCTCCTACGCCACCCAGAACGCGCTGCCCAAAATCGTCTTCTTCTTCGCGGCGCTCGCCTTCTTCCCGGAGGTGATGGGCATGATAAGCGACCTCACCAAGAACCTGGCATCCGCCCTCGTCGACCCCTCCCAGATCTCCGACGCCTACGTCCGCCTCG
>CADCUW010000137.1 GCA_902805985.1 uncultured Rubrobacteraceae bacterium | reverse complement strand
AATCCAAGCATCGTCAGCGGCAATGGGTGTTCCGTTGGCGCTAGCTTCAGCGGTGATCGCGGCCCATGCTCCGCACAAAGGGCGATTCACGGCATAGTGAAAGTAATCTTCAAGGCGTGCCTCTAGCCGCACTATTTGGTGTTCGCCCCAGTTGCTTTCGATCGTCCAACGGTACAATTCTGCCACCGTCATGAACGAAACCGCCTTAAGATTTCCCTCTAGGTGAGGACGGTATAGTGCGACGTTTTCGTGGCTCTTGTGGAGGTAAGACACCACATTAGCGTCTACCACCACCGTAGCCATTAGCCGTTAGGGTTGCGCCCCTCACGACGCCACCGCTTACGGGCCTCGAAGAAATCCTCTACGCCTCGGTCTTCGGGCCAGAAGTCGCCCAGCAAGTCCTCGAACTTGGCGTTGGACGGCACGCCCTGTTCGCGGGCAAGGGCCTCTACATCGGGCATCGCATCGAAAGACCAAGTAGCCCGTGTGTAACGACGCTCGGATTGTGGACTCGCAGACACATCGCGAAGGCCCATATAGACAGTCTCGTTGCTCACTCTAGCGCCCGTTTCCTTTGCGGTCTTCGTTGGCTCCAAGGACTTAACAGCCTTCATATTCCTCCTCCCATCTCTTCGTCTCTCGCCTGCCGTATCTGGTCGTATATCTCGCGGTTCCCTGCCAGAGCCTGAACAAGCTCCGTGAGCCCTGCGCGAGTGAACGCTATCCGCGCCAAAGTCCTGACGGGCACCCCCTCAAGCTGCCGTAGTTGCGCTTCGCGCTCTCGTTCGTTGCCCAACAGCGGCGGCGGACCATCTGTCCGACGGTCAGTACGAACTCGTCCTGCAGGTGCTGAATGATGAACTGGTTCGCGAACAGAACCGGTACGCCTTCGACGTTTTCCCATACGAGCGGGATTTCGTGCTGTTCGTTCTCGTCCAACCGCCTGCACCCCTCTCGCGCGTACACGCCATTCGACCACTACATGTAGTGGTTTCTGTAGTATATCCCGTGTTCAGCGTACCCCGGTGCGGCCCGTCCTAGCGGCGTGGCGACCCAGGCGCATCCCCCAACAGGATGATCTTAGTGCCGAAGACCCCAGAAGAGTCCTCAGGACGCTATTCGCGTGCGGTAAAATGCGAGCACTCCTTACGAGGGGGCGTAGCTCAGTCGGCAGAGCCACGGCCTGTTAATCCGGTGGTTGTGGGTTCGAGTCCCACCGCCCTGCCCGAAAACGGACACAAGCAAGCACCCATTTCTTGTGCAAACCGACCCTTATTTGTGCAGGCGGGCCTTTATGTACAGGGCCGGCAGCGTCCCAAAAATCTTGCCACGCTCGTCTTCCGTCCTCCCAGCAAACCCCTTAGGGCCCCAAGGCGGGCCGACCATGCGGGCAAAGATTATGCCAGCCTTCGCGCGTCTTCGATAGCCTCTCTTTCCGCTGAAGACCTC
>CADCUW010000136.1 GCA_902805985.1 uncultured Rubrobacteraceae bacterium | reverse complement strand
GCCGACGGCGTTGGGACTCAGGCGCGCCCGCGAGGCCAGCTCCTCCTGCGTGAGCCCCGCGGCACGCCGCAGGTCCCGCAGGTGGGATCCGAAGGAGGAGCTCTCCTTCTCGGCGGTTTCCTTTCCCATGTACCGTTCTTCCACCAACCATAGTATACCAATCGGCGGACCCAATCTCTTCGCCCTCCGGCCGCCGCGACCCGGAGAGCACCGCACCCACACGATGCTTCTGCAGAGCCCTCTGTGTGGACGCTGTGGGGGTTCTGTGAGTGGTCCGCCGCTCCTCGCCGCGTCAGACTACCGTCAGATGAGTAACCGGAAGCAAAGGACGCCGAAGATGCTCACCCCACGCGTGGGGCGGGCCAGGTCCGGGCGACCAAAGGGCGAACAGGAGGACTCTTGAACACTGGCAGGGTAGCGCTCGCAAGGAGGCTGATGGCGGCGATGTTCCTGGTCGCCCTGGCGACCGTATTGGCGACCTCTCTTGGCGCATTACTGGCGCGGTCCGCGGGGGCCGCCTTCCCGGGCGGCAACGGCAAGATCGCCTTCGCGCGTTCCGGGGACATCTACCTCGCCGGGGCCGACGGCACGGACGCGCAGAACATCACCGCCGATTACGGTGAGCAGGCCAACCCCGCCTTCTCCCCGGACGGCACGAGGATAGCCTACGAGTACGGCCACGGCATCTGGGTGATGAACGCCGACGGTTCGGGCGGGAGGGAGATCACGGACGGCTCGGCATGGACCGACAAGGACCCTACATGGTCGCCCGATGGCACGAGGATAGCCTTCGCCAGGGGCGGGGACATCTGGGCGATGGACGCGGACGGCTCAGCCCAGGAGAACCTCACCAACACGCCCAACAACCAGGAGTTCGACCCCGCCTACTCCCCGAAGACGGGGAGGATCGCCTACGCGCGCACCGGCTGCCAGGTGCCCAATGGTGGCGGCACGTGCGTCTACGCGATGAACGCGGACGGCTCGGGCCAGGCGGACCTCGGCGCCGGGGACCTCGTGCCCGGGTGCCCCCAGAACGCGCCGCGCACGTTCGAGACGGTGGGCCGGGCGCCCGCGTGGTCCCCGGACGGCGCGAAGATAGCCTTCAGCGGTCCCACCAACTGCCCGCACACCATCGGGGTGGACATCTGGACGATGAACGCCGACGGGGGCGGCAAGACAAACCTCGTGGGGGATAACGGCACGGACGACACCGCCCCGGCCTTCTCGCCAGGCGGGCAAGAGATCGTCTTCGAGAGCGACCGCGACAGCAACTGGCCCGAGCTATACGCTACAGACGCCGGCGGTTCGGCGATGCGACGCCTCACGGAAAACAGCACCTGGGACGTCGACGCCGACTGGCAGCCGATCCCGAACTGCACCGTGAGCGGCACGACCAACATCACAGGCACCGCCGGCGATGACGTCATCTGCGGCTCCCCCGGCGCCGACACGATAACTGGCGGCGGCGGCGACGACATCATCCTCGCGGGCGGCGGTGGCGACAACCTCTTGGGCGGCCCCGGCAACGACCAGCTCAACGGCGGCCCCGGCGTAGACGTCGCCTCCTTTCCTGGCTCGACCGCCGTCGACGCCAGCCTCGACACCGGTTTCGCCGCCGTGGGGACGGACGAGGCGGATGCCCTCTCGACGATCGAGAACCTGAACGGTTCGAGCGCCGGCGACACCCTCACCGGATCCACCCCGACGGCGAACGTGCTCAAGGGCCTCGATGGCGCCGACGTGCTGAAAGTCAGGGACGGCAGGAACAACGACGCGGCCGACGGCGGCAGAGGCTCCGACGCCTGCCGGGGGGACTCAGGGGACGCCAAGAGAGGTTGCCCGTAGGAGCCAGAAATAGACGCAAGACGGGCCGCCAGAGCCCGTCGAGGGAGAACGCGCCTCGTGACAACAACGCAACCACAATCCGAATACTTGGTGGACGATGCTGGACTCGAACCAGCGACCTCTTCTTTGCAAGGTACAAAGTTCCAGTGTTTCACCGCTCGCGGTTGCGCGTGGTCGTTGCGAGGGTTCGGCCTAGGTAAGATGCACCAGGCCAATATTTGCCAGTAACTGTCTCTGGTTGCTCGCAGGCGGTTCCGAGACGGGTTGGCGTAGTAATTAGTGTAAAGGGTTGATCCCCTCATACCGTGTCGAAAGTTGAAGGTGGACTCAGCGCTTCGTTCCTGGTCTGTTACCAGGCAAAAATCACCAACGTCCCTCCCGGCACCGTTACGGACGGTACCAGACCTCACGCTCCTAACGCGGACGCGGCCTCTGCGCGGGCGGCCTCGTGTCTGACGGTCTCGTGCATAAGCTCATTCATCAGAGGATAGGTTGCGACGTAGCGATCCACGTAGAATTCGTACGCTTCGTGCGCCTCCGGGTTCGGCTCGATGATGCGGTCGGTATGGACCATGCGCTCCGCCGCGGTTCGGATGTCCTTGTATATGCCGGCGCCGACGGCGGCGAGCATCGCCGCTCCGAGAACCGGCGCCTCGCTCACTTTGGTGAAGTGGATCGGAACGTTGGAGACGTCGGCGTGCATCTGCATCCACAAGTCGCTTTTGGCAGGGCCGCCGGAGACGACGTTTATCCTCGGCTCGAAGTCGTGGCTTCGCATGGTGCGAAAGATGTGCTCCGTGCCGTAGCAGACCCCCTCGACGATCGCCCGGAACATATGACCTTCGGTGTGCGAGAGGGAGAGGCCCCACACCATGCCCCGGGCGAGTGGGTCGGTGTACGGCGTCCGGTTTCCCTGAAAGTAGTCGAGCACAATGAGGCCGTCAGATCCGATGGGTATGTCTCGGGCCATCTCGTTGAGGATTTCGTACGGATCGGCGCCGCGGCTCTTCGCCTCTTCGTTGGCCTTCATGGCGAACTGGTTCTTGAACCACGCCACGACCGAGCCGGTCGAGGCTTGCCCGGCTTCGATGGTGTACTGGCCGGGGACCATCGCATCCGCGTAAGTCCCGAAGAAACCCTGACCGTGTACGGGATGGGCCGCCTGCCCTATCATGGAGTGTGAAGATCCTGTTATCAGAGCCATCTTCCCCGGTTCGACCACACCGAGGCCGAGCGCCCCGGAAAAACCGTCTATCGCCCCTTGGGCGACCGGAATGTCCGGTACGAGGCCGAGCTGTTCCGCGGCTTCCTTCCGCAAGCCACCGGCCACGGCTCCGAGTTCGAGTACGTTTTGGGGTAACTTGTCGAGCAGATCATCTGCTCCGAGCGCCTCGTACAGGCTCTCGGGCCAGCCACCGGCTTCCCGATCGTAGTAATACTTCGTGCTGACGATGTTGATCGACGCGGCCCACTCTCCGGTGAGTCGGTGTATTAGCCAGTCGCCGCAGTCACATATGCGGTTGGCGGCCCGGTAAACCTCCGGCTCGCATTCCTTGAGCCAGATCGCTTTCGGCAGACCCCACTCGGCGGAGACCGCTCCAAAGCCGTTGTATTTGAGAGCCGGGTCGCCAGTTCCGCCGATTCGCTGGGCCTGCTCGGATGCTCGCACGTCCATCCACATGATCGCCGGTCGGAGGTGACGGTTGCGCTTGTCTACAGCAAGCACCGTGGAGCCGGTGGTGTCCACGGAGATGCCAGCGATATCCTCAGGGGCCACGGCGCACCCAGCCATCGCGCCCCTGACAGACTCCACCAGGCAAGACCACCACTCGTCGGGATCCTGCTCGGCCTGTCCCGGACGGGGGTAATGCGTCTCCCACTCCGTCGCGTGGAAGACCATCGGCGTTCCCTCGGGGTCGAAAACGCCGACACGAGCGCCGCCCGTTCCGAAATCTATGCCCATAAGGTATGACCCTTCAGCCATCATGCCTCCCTACGTCACCTCAAGCGTTTCACGCGCCTCTCGCTACGCGGAACCAGAAACCGCCCGGCTCGAACAACTCCCCGACGCACTCTTCGAGGATTCCGGTCTCGGAGGCGAGGTCGAGGACGTTGTACCGACGCCGGATCGTCCGCGCCCTCCGGTACGTCGCCCGGAGGTCGTCCCAGCTCAACCCTATCTCGGTCGGGGTGGTGGGACATCCGGCCGCACGGAGCATCTCCCGCAACTCTTCGGCGGGCATGAGTTGCTTTTCCAGTTCTTCATGAAGTCCCGGCCAAAGCTCCCGGAGTAGTTCCAGACGCTCTCTGAGTCCTTCGTCTCCGACGTATTTGGCGCGGCTCTCCTCGACGGCGTACTCGCCGAGCCCCGGGACCGTGTGCGTCGACCGAACTTCGCTCTCGACCGCGCTCCACGAAGGCCACTCGTCGATGGCGGCTTCCACGTCGAGGTCGCCCAAGTCGCGTTCGAGAACCCGTTCGTATAGGGCGGCGACGGCGATGCAGCCCACCCCGACTTTGAAGCCGTGGGAGAGCGGCGGGTCTTGGTCGTGGCCGAGGCCCTCCATCTCCCACAGGTGGCTGAACATGTGTTCGGCTCCAGAGGCGGGCCGTGAAGACGCGGCGACCTGCATCGCGAGCCCCGCCATGAGGAGGCCCTCCATGAGCCTGTCCATCGCGTCGTTGCCCCCGGCGCGCAGATCGGCGGGCTGCGCTGTCCACTCGCGCAGGCGTTCGTGAACCATCGACCAAGCGCGGGGGTGCATTTCCTCGGTTTGCAAGGCGTCGGCGACTATCCAGTCCGCGCCGGCCGTCACCTTGCAAAGGAGGTCGGCGTAGCCTGAGGCCGTCATCCAGGCCGGGGCTTTCGCAAGCACGTCCACGTCGCCGACGACCGCCCTCGGGGCCGGACACGCGAGCGTCTGCTTGCGACCGTCCTTGGAGATCGACGCCCCGAACGACGTGTACCCGTCCATAGACGCAGCGGTGCCGATGCACAGATAAGACCGTCCGACCTCGTGGGCGGCCCTTTTCACGATGTCGTTAAGCGTCCCCGCGCCGACGGCGACGGGAACCGCGTCGTGCTCTCGAAGGAACCGTGCCAGCCTCTCGATGTTCCCGTATCCGGCGTAAAGCATCGGATGTCGGGGGAAGATGTACGGCTCCACCATCTCCCGCCCGGCCTCTTCGAAGGCGCGCGACGCCTCTTCGCCCGCCGCCCTGAAGGTGTTCTCGTCTGCCACGACGACGACCGCCGCGTCACCGAAGCTCTCCCGGAACACCCTTTCGACCGAGCCGACGGCTCCTGCGCCGATGACCACGTTCTCGGTGTCGCTTGCGTCCCGCAATGCCTCCGAGATTCGCTCCTCATTCATGCGTTTTCCTGTGCCCGCACGTCAGAGAAGACAGCTCCTTCTCCGCCCATCTAGCGTCCCCTTCCTCATAGAATTCCGAACCTCCAGACCGACTCACGCAATCACCCCCACTACTTCGCCGGACGCGATAGAGCAGGCGTCGCCACCTCGATCTGCCGCTCCCTATCCCCTCGGTGTGTTGTGGAGATTGAAGGAGCAAGGCGCACCTTTCAGGAGCCTTTCGACTTGCGGGGCTCAGGCGTCCGTGCCTATCCATTGCTTTTCACCTCCGATTCGCCGCCGAAGAAGGTGCTCCAGGGCATATCCAACGGCTCGTCCGCGCCGACCACAGAGTGCAGGTACCGCATCAGCGGGAAGTCCTCCCGTGCGACTAGACCGCGCTCGGCGAGCTTCGGAAGCGCGCCACCGATGACCTCGATGGCCGCTGCCCCCTCCAGCGTCACCCCCTGCATATGCCCGCGCGCTTCCGAGAAGCGCAGCCCCGAGCCGACCAGCCGGCCCACCTTCACGTTGCGCCCCCCCATGCTGGTGACGAACATGTCCCCGACCCCGGCCAGCCCGTAGGGCGTCTCCGGCTCACCGCCAAGCAGTTCCACGAATTGGCCGAGCTCCCGCGCCGCCTGCCCGAAGACCGCCGCCCCGTAGTCGAAGTTGCGGTATCGTGCCTCGGATTCGCCCTTGCGGTCCAGGATGCCCTCCATGAAACCGACCCCCAGGGCGTAGCAGTTCTTGGTCGCCGCGCACACCTCGACGCCGACAAAGTCGGTCGAGGTCCACACGTGATAGGAGGGCGTTCGGAAGAGGGAGGCCAGCCACTCCGACACCCCTGCGTCGCGGCCCGTGAAGACCACGCAGGTGTCTCTCCTCACGGCCACCTCGCCAGCGATCGAGGGCCCTGCGATGGCCGACCAGGAGACCTGTTCTCGCAATTGTTCCGGGACCCGTTCGGCCAGCACCTCGGGGAGGATACGCAGGTCGCCGTTCTCCTCGGCCTCCATCCCCTTGGCGATGGAGAGGACGTGCATTCCGGGTTCGAGCAGCGACGCCAGTTGCTCGCCCGCCCAGCGCACCCCGAACGAGTTGACCCCGCTCATGGCGACCTCGGCGTCCTTGAACGCCTCCTCGGCGTCCTCCAATTGGTAGGCGCGGACGGTCTCCGGAACCTGTAGATCCAGGCCGGGATGCACGCCGGTCTCTTTGATGGAGTCGATGACGTCGCGGTCGAGGTGCGTGCCGACGAGCCGCACCTCGTGGCCGTTGTCGGAGAGCGGGAAGGCGAGGGCCGTGGCCATCACGCCGGAGCCCAGGATGCTCACGGTCGTCACTTCGCCGCCCCCCGCGCATCGGGATGGGTGAGAGAACCCGCCAAGACGGGTTCTGCCCACGA
The DNA here is from genome assembly GCA_902805985.1 of uncultured Rubrobacteraceae bacterium. Classification (GTDB taxonomy): domain Bacteria; phylum Actinomycetota; class Rubrobacteria; order Rubrobacterales; family Rubrobacteraceae; genus Rubrobacter_D. The sequence continues at coordinate 652 of CADCUW010000136.1, read as the reverse complement.
CGGTTCCGGCCCCGTTTCCATCGTGAGAGTCTGGACGATGTTGGGCGATGCGGTCTCTATAATTATGGATTCGAGATCCACCTGTTCTCCTCCTTCTCTGGCGCTCTGGGACCGGGTCGCAAGGCGGACCGTCCGCCTGCCCTCTCGCTTCCGGTTGTCGCTACGGACTTGCCGTCTCGACCATAGCCCTTCGCGTCCGGGGACCGTTCGACGCTCCTAGGCTGTGGTAGGGACGGCATCTTCCTCCATCTCTCTTTCCTCCCCGAGGTCGGCCGAAGAGACGATGAACGAGGTCAGCCCGGCGCTCACCAGGTAGAGGGCGGCATAGGTTATGACGACCCCTCCGTACCCTACAAAAGGGGCCAGGGCAGTGGGGATGGCGAAGCCGATGAACGCGGCGCCACCGGCTCCGGTGTTGAGTATCGCAAGCGCGGCGCCCTTGTCGTGTCGCTCCACCAGAGAGGGCATCAGGGCCGATAGCGGAACAAAGCCGGCCAGCAGCACGCCGTAGAGCATGCCGAGCACTACCATGACGGCGTAGCTCTCCGTGAGCAGCGAGCCGAAGAACCAGAGCGGCGTCGCTACCGCGCAGCCTATGCAGCCGAAGAAGGTCACCGTCTGACGCCAGCCGAAGTAGTCGCCGACTATCCCG
>CADCUW010000135.1 GCA_902805985.1 uncultured Rubrobacteraceae bacterium | reverse complement strand
CCCGGCGGCGCCAGGCCTGCCGCTGGAGTTCCAGCCAGTGGTCGAACTCTGGCGCGTCGTCCAGGCGGAAGCCCTCCAGGAAGTCCCCGCGGTAGGCCGCGACCGCGGTCTCGAGTCGAGAGAGGGTATCCCGGCGGTCGGCTACGCGGGCCCCGGATCGGGCCACCGCGTAGCCGATCTCCAACGTCTGAAGGTCCGAGAGCACGTGGGGGTTCTCTCCCAGGACCAGCAGATCCCCCACCGCCCGCAGGTGGTTCTCGTCGAAGGAGCCGTCCTCCTCCCTCAAGGGAGCGCGGAGGCTCAGGAGCGCGCTCCTGAGCGCGCTCCTCCCCCGCACCTCGTCGCTGCCGGGCCAGAGAAGCTCGATCAACTCATCCCTCGGGCGCGCCCCGTCTTCCGCCGCGAGGTAGGCCAGCAGGGCCACGGCCTTGCGCGTCCCCGGCTTTACCGCCAGGCCGCCGTGTAGGATCTCCGGCGCTCCGAGCAGCCGGACGATCAGCCCGCCCATAGCGGCAACCCCGAACGCGCGTCAGGGAGTCGCACCACGCCGACCGTCTCCCACCCTTGGTCCCCCTCCGGCGGTTCCTCGGACGCGGCCGAGACGCGCAAAGGGACGGCATCGCCTGAGTCCCCTACCCAGGACGCTATCTTCCGCCCGCCTGAGGTCTCGAATCCCACGCAACCGACGCCCGATGCAACGTTACCGGTAGGGTCCATCCTATCCGATCCACCCGTTGCATGAGATGCAGCACCCGTCCTAGCCCTGGTCAACAAGGCCCTCCATGATCGACCTAAACATCCACCCAAGACTAGCAGTCAAAGGTCAACACATAGGTAAACACCGGTTAAAGTTCGGTGAACTCTGACGGTCGCTTTAGGGCGGCGGTGCTTCTCGGGTGTGGGGCACGAAGCGGTAACCTATGCCGCGCTCGCTCCGGACGTAGCGCGGCATGCCCGGAACGTCGATCTTGCGGTGCAAGCGTCCCACGAAGACTTTGAGGTAGTGGGTGTCGCCAGCGTACGCGGGCCCCCACACCCTCTCCAGCAGGTACCGGTGCGGCAGAACCGTCCCCCTGTGACGCACCAGCAGTTCCAGAAGGCGGTACTCGGTGGGCGTCAGCCGGACCTCCCTGTCCGCGACCAGTACCTCCCGGGTGGCGGGGTTCATCGCCAGGTCGCCCGCGGCGATCTCGGGTCCGGGTGGTCCGGGCTCCGTCGTGGCGCGTCGCAGGAGCGCCCGGAGTCGGGCCAGCAGCTCCCGATGGTCGAAAGGCTTGGTCAGGTAGTCGTCGGCGCCGAGGTCGAGGGCACGCACCTTGTCGAGTGTCGCGTCGCGCACCGTGAGCATCAGGATCGGCACCCGGGAGCTCTCGCGGATACGCCGCAAGACCTCAAAGCCATCGGGGCGCGGCATGGAGACGTCGAGCACCACCAGGTCAGGTTCCCGCTCCCCGAACCGCCTGAGTGCCTCCCCGCCACTCGCGGCGAGCGTCACCTCGCAGCCCGGCCAGGCCGTGCGCGCCGCGAAGGCGACCACCTCGGCGACGTCGCGGGCGTCCTCGGCGATGAGCAGCCTGGGCGTCACCGCATCGTTCCATCGGCCGCGCGCGGCAGTACGACGCGGAAGGCCGCGCCGGCCCCGGGCCGGCCTTCGGCCCACACGCGCCCGCCGTGTAACTCCACGATGCCCCGGCAGATCGCCAGCCCCAGCCCCGAGCCGTCCTCGACCGGCCCGAGCCGGTAAAAGCGCCCGAAGACGTTCTCCAGCTCTCCCTCGGGGATACCGGGGCCGTCGTCCTCCACGGTCAGCGAGACCTCGGCCTCCGAGGCCCGTCCGGAGACGGCGATGCGCGTGCCCCCTGCGGTGTGGAGGTGGGCGTTCTCGAGGAGGTTGACCAGTACCTGCTCCAGCCGCCGCGTATCGCCGTTGACGGGGAGCAGATCTGGCAGCTCCATCTCCAGCGTCTGGCCTTTCTCCCGGATCAAGGCGTAGACCGCCGACATCGCCTCGGTCACGACCTCGCGTAGGTCGAGTGCGGCGCGCTCCAGGTGCAGGGTGCCGGCCTCGAGCTGGTTGAAGGCGAGCAGGTCGTCGATTGCCCGGCCGAGGCGCGCCGTGTTTCGCCGGGCGTTCTCCAGGAGGTTTCGCTCGTCGGGCCCGAGCCGCCCGGCGGCGCTGGACTCTAGCAGGCCCAACGCGGCCCGGGAGGCGGTAAGCGGGGTGCGGAGGCCGTGTGAGACCGAGGAGACAAAGCGGACCCTCAGGCGGTCGAGCTCTTCCAGCCGCTCGGACTGATCCCGGGCCGATCGGGCCGCCACCCGCTCCAGGGCGACCCGCCGCATCAAGATGGCCGTGTTGCCGCCGAAGACGGCCAGCAGGAGCAGCCGGGTGCCCAGCCCCCGGAGATCCCCCTCCGACCAGCCGGAAAACGTCGTGTCGATCACCGCGGTAAGCGCCGCGGCGATGACCACGTAGAGGAGGCCCTCGCGCAACGTCAGGGTGGCCGCCGCGCAGACGACCAGCAAGAAAAAGAGGGCGAAGAGCGGGCCGCCGGGCTCCCCACCGAGGTAGTAGATCAGGGCGCTCACGGGCAACCCGGTGGCGTACTTGAGCCTGAAGGCGTGCAGCCTGCGCACCCTGCTACGCAGCAGGTCGACGGCGAGCAGGTAGGCGGCGAACAGCAGGATCAGGATCGGGCTCGGCAGCCCGAGGCGGCCGGTGGTCGGTTGCAGGAGCGTGATGGCGAGCAGCCCCGCGAGGCCGCCCCACTCAAGGAGTGCCAGCGCGCGGTCGAGAAAGCGGTGTAGCTCCGTCTCCCGCGGCAGCCCGGCGTCGGGTGATCCGCGCATCTCTATCCTCCGACCGAACACATGCACCCTCCCACCCGGTCCACCCCGATAGAGGGGCGTTCACCCCTCCCGCGCAGGCCGCGAGCCCGCCGAGGGCGGCCCTCCGCATGCATCCTACCCGAGATCAGGGCCACCCGCGGCACCCTTCGCGCGGCTCGCGCTCCTCATGTCGCGCGTCGCAGGCCGGTGCGGATTGCTTCGAGGGGTTCGGGGTAGAACTCGACGGCCCTCTGGCCGGGTCCGTCGCACCAGGTGTAGTAGCCGGCACCCCATGCGGACTCGACCACGTAGACCGGGAACCTCGCCCCCTGGAGCTTGAGCCAACGCCCCGAGAGGGAGACCTCGCCCTCCAACCCCAGTGCCGCCACCGCCTCCGCGAGCCCGGCGATACCGCAACCTCCCCGTTTTGGCCCGGCCACCGCCCAGGCACCCTCAGCGCCGGAGTCTACCCCTCGCCGGTGAACGCGCCGGTAAAGAATGGTCGACGGTTTGGGATGCGTCGTCCTCACGCCCCCATCACGCCCCGCCGGTAAGATACTTTTAGAGCTAAGAAGAGGAGCTGTAGACGTGCCGGCGATGACATTGGCAGCGCCCATCTTGCCGGGCAAGGAGGAGGAGTGGCGGCGCTTCGTGCAGGACGTCACAGAGGAGTTCCCGGACAACTACGAGGAATTCAGGCGTCGCCTGGGCTTCAGCAACGAGTCGGTGTGGCTCGTCAGGATGGATGGTGTCGAGACGGCGATGGCGTACCTGGAGGCCGAGGACCCAGCCCGGGTTTTGGTGGCTCTGATCGACCCGAAGAGACCCTTCGACACGTGGCTCAAAGGCCGCCTCTCGGAGCTACACGGAGACGCCCTGGCGCGGATGCCCCGGAGGACGATGGCCGAATTGATCTTTACCCGCCAAGACGTCCCGAGAGAGGCCCACCGTGAACCATTGCCGTGAGACACCGGCGGACGCGAGGGGGTTCGGGGAAGCCACACCCAAGAGCCGCCGGCGGGCTTCGATCCGGCGGGTTTCGATCCGGCGGGCTTCGATCCGCCGTCCACCGCCCCGCCTCCGTGTGGTGCGCTTTTCGGCTGGAGATGGAGCCCCGCTTCGACTACGCTCGGGAGGGTCACGAGACGCAGCTCGTGAAGGGCAGGGGCGCGGGCTTTGAGACGCCAACCCTCACGGTCGCGCTCTGCTCGCCGCTGCCGCTGGAGCGCACGGGGCCCGAAAGGACCGGCGTCCGGGCCGACTTCCTCCTCGGGACCGGGAAGAGCATCACCTTCGTGCTCGACGCCGCGGACGACGGGGCGCCACGCGCCTACGACTCGTAGAAAAGACTTCCGGTACGTTGTGGAGACTGCGTGCGGCGCCTGCGCGGACGTGCCGGTCACGGCCATAGTGCTGGACGTCTACTCCCGCGCCAGGGACGCCGGGTTCGGCGGCGTCAACATGGCGGGCGCAGCCCGGCTCCTCGGTAGACATTCACGCGTCTATCACGCTTCCATCACGCCGCTCCGGTAGCGTAAGGATCTGCACAGGTTTCCCGAAGGAGATTCAATTGCTGCTGGCGGGCGACATAGGCGGCACGAAGACCGCGCTGGCGGTCTACGCCCCGGAGGATGGGCCGCGCTCTCCGCTCATGGAGGCGACCTTCCCGAGCGCGGACTACCCGAGCCTGGAGGCGCTGGCGGCGGAGTTCTTGAAAGGCAACCGCCTGCCCGTGGACCGCGCTAGCTTCGGCGTCGCGGGTCCTGTCTCGGGCGGTATGTCCAGGGCCACCAACCTGCCATGGGACATCGAGGAAGCGCGCCTGGAGGAGGAGTTGGGTCTCGGGTCGGCGTACCTGATCAACGACCTAGAGGCCGTCGCCCACGCGACGCCGTTTCTCGGCCCCGACGACCTTCACACGCTCCAGGCCGGAGACCCCGACCCCGGGGGCGCCCTGGCGGTGGTCGCGCCCGGCACCGGGCTCGGGGAGGCCTTCCTCACCCGCGAAGGGAGGGGCTACCGCGCCCATCCTTCCGAGGGCGGGCACGCGGATTTCGCGCCGACGAACGAGGTCGAGGTCGGGCTTGTGCGCCACCTCTTCGACCGCTTCGGGCACGCCAGCTACGAGCGGGTCGTCTCCGGCCTGGGCCTCCCCAACATCTACGATCATCTCAGGGAGGTCGGGCACATCGAAGCCTCGCCGAAGGTGGCGCAGGAGATCTACCGCGTCGAGGACCCGGCCCCGGTCATCGTGAACGCGGCTCTCGGCGACGGGGAGCGGTGCGGGCTTTGCGACGCGACGCTCGACCTGTTCGTCTCCGTGCTGGGGGCGCAGGCGGGGAACCTGGCGCTGACGGTGTTGGCAACCGGGGGCGTCTTCCTGGGCGGAGGTATTCCGCCGCGCGTCTTGCCGGCCCTGGAGCGCGGCGGGTTCGTGGGGGCGTTCAGGAACAAGGGCCGCTTCTCGGGGTTGATGGAGAAGATCCCTATCAACGTGATCCTGCACAAACGAGTCGCCCTCGTCGGCGCGGCCTGCTACGGCCTCGAGACCTACGGCGAGGGCGCCATCTTCGAGCAGATGCTCCAGAGAGGAGAGGGTTGATGACCAGCCTCAAGGTCGGCGACGCGTTCCCCGACTTCACCCTACCCGACCACCGCGGCGCCCCGAGGACGCTCTCGGGCTACACCAGGCCGAGCCCCGTGGACGAGAAGATGGGCTTTTTCGACGGCTACCCCATCGTCTTGATCTTCTCCCGCGGCTTTTTCTGTCCGCGCGACCAGGAGCAGATGCGCCAGCTCGTCGACTTCCAGGGCGAGCTCAAGGTCAACTACTGCAAGCTCGCCGTCGTCAACGCCGACCCGCCGATGGTCTCGGCGGCCTTCCGCGCGGGCCTCGGCGCGAGCTTCCCTCTCCTCTCCGACGAGGGCAGGACGGTCATAGAGCGGGTAGGCATCCTCGACGAGACGGAGGGCGAGTACGCCTATCGCTCCAGGCCCTTCGCGTTCGTGCTGCGCCCGGACCTGACGGTCCACAGGATCTACGACGGCTGGTTCTTTGTCGGGCGCCCCACCGTAGAGGAGCTGCGCCACGACCTGCGAGCCATCATGCAGGCCAACTCGAACTACGCCTACGAGGCCTTCGACACCCCTGAGGCCAAGAGCATCCGCATCCCGCAGCAGGAATGGGCCGCCGGCGCGCCGCCGCTCGGCGCGAACGGGCTCCCCGTGGCCGACGGCACGGTGAAGACCTTCGACCTGGCTTCGGGGAACGGCGAGATCTCGCCTGACGAAGGCGGCGGGAAGGTCTTCTTCAACTTCACCGCAATCCCCGGCGAGGGCTACCGCACCATCAGCCCCGGAGCCCGGGTCCGCTTCGAGGTAGTAGAACACGCGAACACGGGCCCCACCGCCCGCAACGTCCAGAGGGAGTCGGGAGGGCAGGGAGCATGAGGTTCCTCTTCGGCGGCCGGCCCACCATGGTATCCCCGGAAGACGCGCTCCCGGGCCGTAAGGACCGGCCGTTCGGCATCCCGGGGAGGCACGCCGTCCTCGGCAAGCCCCTGGAACCACCCTTTCCTGACGACGTGCAAACGGCGGTCTTCGGCCTCGGCTGCTTCTGGGGCGCGGAGCGCATGTTCTGGCGGCTGAACGGCGTGTACGTGACGGCGGTCGGCTACGCGGGCGGCTACACCCCGAACCCGACCTACGGGGAAGTCTGCACGGGACGGACCGGCCACACAGAGGCCGTGCTGGTCGTCTTCGACCCCGCAAAGGTCTCGTACCCCCAGCTCCTCGCGGCGTTCTGGGAGGGCCACGACCCGACCCAGGAGATGCGCCAGGGCCACGATATCGGCACGCAGTACCGCTCGGCGGCCTACTACGGGAACGACGACCAGCTCGCGGCCATCGAGGAGACCCTGGCCGCCTACGGGGAAAGGCTGCGGGAGGCGGGCTGCCGCACCATAGCCACCGAGGTGGCACCCGCGGGCCCCTTCTACTACGCCGAGGATTATCACCAGCAGTACCTTCACAAAAACCCTGGCGGCTACTGCGGCATCGGCGGGACCGGCGTGGGCTGCCCTGTCGGCCTCGGCGCAGATGCTGGCGCGGCTGCGTCAGGACGATGAAAGGAGAACCGTGATGGGCCGATTCTTCTCGCGCGGCTTCCGGGGTCGCCAGCGACCGCAGGAGCAGGCCGATCCGAACCGCGTGCCGCCGGGGCAGTACCTCGTTGACGGCTTCCCGGTCCTCTCGGCTGGCCCGACCCCGCGCACGCCACTGGACGAGTGGGACTTCTCCGTCGTCGGCGAGATCGACGCGCCCCTGCGGTGGACGTGGGAGGAGTTCTGCGCGCTGCCCTCGGAGACCTTCACCCGAGACATCCACTGCGTTACCAAGTGGTCGAAGCTCGACACGACCTGGGAGGGCGTCTCCATCGACACCCTGCTCGAGCGCG
>CADCUW010000134.1 GCA_902805985.1 uncultured Rubrobacteraceae bacterium | reverse complement strand
CCCTCTGCCGCACGCCACCTCCCCCTTCTGCCGCTGTCCGTAGCACCCGTCAGGGTACAGCACTTCCGGAACGGCGCCGCTGTGCCCCTGTGCACCCGAGAGCGCGGAAGTTCGGGGTCCGCGGAACTCCGGGCCGGGGTCCTCGGAAGTGCGTTTCGCAGGTCCTTAGCCGCCCCGTCCGATCAGGTAGAGGCCCCCGCCGGCCAAGATCAAGAGGGGCCCCCCCAAACCTAAGGCGAGCGGCAACGCGCTCCAGGGCGGGGGGGAAATTCTGTCTTGCAGGGTGGCGCTCCCGACCAACACTAGGCCGAGGAAAGGACCGAACCCCGCCACGGCGTACAACGGGGGCAGCGGTGTCACCAAGACGAGAACGGCAGCGGCCAGGGCCGCGTAGGCCACCAGGAGCCCCGCCTTCCCCAACGGCCTTCCGCGCCCCTCGAGCCGAGCATAGAGCCCCAGCAGGCCGAGCGCGAACAAAGGCAAGGCCGCCTCGAAGACCACGGGGGGCTGCTGGCCCGTGAGCAGGATAGCCCCTCCTTTTACGACCCACAGCAATCCACCCACCATGGCCGCCAGACCGCCTATGCGGATAAGGGCCGAAGACGCCATATCGTCCCCTTCTTTCGTTTCACCTACAAGCACATGATGTCGCCTAGCCAAGCGCGGCGCACCCTCCCCCTTTCCTCTATTCACCGGAGTGCTTGGCAGGACGACTCTCCGAAGTTCGCCGGTAGGGGGTTCTCAGAAGCTCGCATATCGTGGCGGCTCTTGGCCGCGTCCGCGGCCCTCATTCGCCACCTTCTACCTCCTCATGCGGAGCGTCGCTGCAAAGTCGTGAGTAAACCAGGCGCGTCTGGGGCGCTAGGATCCTAGCGCCCGCGAACTTCTCAGAACCCTCTCGGCGCGAGGTGCGGAGAACATCTTTCGCGCGATTGGTCGAACGGGGCTCCCCGCGGCACCGGTGGCACGCGCCTTTATGGGAGGAACCTAATCTTCTTCAAAGGGAATCCATATCATCCGACCATACACTGACTTCCGACCGCCACATAACGTGAAGGAGGCGTCGCGAGAGTGATCGAGTTGCCAAGGGCTCGGACGAAACCGTGACCGGTGTCGGCAGGTTCGCGGGGCAAAGGAGGCATATGCGTTGGTACAACCCCAGGACGGGGGGGGGGTGGAGGGGGTCAAGGCTCCATCCACCGACGAGGAGGCGCTGGGGATGCTCTCGGGCCACCCGGATTCAGGCAGGTTCGTGGAACGCTACGTGGTGCTGCGCGAGGAGGGGCTTCGCGTGGAGCAGGCGCTGGTGTTCGTGGGGCACCACCTGAGGATGTTCGACCTCCGGCGCCTCGACCTCGGCCGGACGCCAGAACTTCAACGCTTCTCCTAAGGAGGCACGCCGTGCGAAGGAAAGAAGCGAAGATGGTCACGCACCCTTCGGCCCCGATGGGACTCCTCAGCGGGCTGGAGGCGCAGAGCGCGATAAGCGAACTCTTGGACGAACTCTACGGCGACGGCCTGGCGTGACGCCCCATGACCCTCGGTGGCGGTCCCTAAGACCCTGGTCTGTAGAGGGACCACAACATGTGCCGGAAGTACTTCATGTGGCCCCGTACGCGCGAACGTCTAAGAACCCCTCGGGCAAAGGTCGCGGAATGCGCCTTCTACGAGGTTGAGTGAATAGGCGCTAAGGGGGTGTTCGGAAGGATGCGCCGGTGCCCCCTTCCCCTGAGCCTCGACGATCTCCTCGTGCTTTCCGCTTAGGTATGGGCCTTAGGAGGTGGGCGATGCTGGTTTCGAAACAGCGACCTCTGCCATGTGAAGGCAGTGCGATAGGTTGCTGCAGGTCTCTAGAGATTGCAAAATTCTTGCGAATATCCGGATTTGTGAGCTATCGCTGTTCTCGACGTTTCAGGAGATCTACCCAGGTTGCTGCACGGTTGCTGCACAGGCACAAAGATTAGCGAGGCAAGAGAGTTCTACGTTTCTAGGCTCAGCATACGAGGCCGCGGGCCTGCGCAGCGGCGAGTGCGGAGACGAGCGGGACACAGAACAAGTGGCCCGCTCGCATGTACGCCCTCCCGAGTTCGTGCCGTCATCCACCGCGACGGTGAGACCATAGGGATTCATCCGAGTGTCTACGAACACTAACTTGGTCCTCAAGAGATCTACCGTCGGCCCTCGCAGGTCGAGCCTCCTCTTGAGGAGCCCGTCGCGCTGGTAGAAGTCTCTCACCCGCCTTCGGACGAACAGGCCCGGGAACGGCGCGGAGTCGACCACCCAATCGCTTATCATTAGTCGCAAACGCGCCGGAACGCTTCGGTTGGTGAGAACTCGAAATGCACTCAGCGACGGACCGTGGACGCCCAGTGCGCAGTCGAAGGACCGAGCGGACATGCCGACGGCGGTGGCCTGCAAGGAGACGATCGAGTTAGTGACCTGGTTGGCATTATACGTCGGCAGATTCCCAAAGACCTTCGGCACGCTCGCTAGATCGAAGACGCCCTGCTTCGTACAACCGGCTCACTTTGCACCGTGTGCTATGCTCAAGGTCTGGGTCTCTTCCAGTGTCACTTATGCACGGTATACTCGGATCCGAGACCCTCTAAAGAGTTGTCACCCGCTGTCACGCTGAACGAGTGACCGGTCGAGTTGGTCGGACGCCGAAATTCTCAGCTTGAGGCGCTCCGACTAATGATCGGTCGCCTTCAGTATGATGGGTGCCGCTGAGGAGGATCCCAGGAAGTTAGCTGATCCTGGTCGGAAGTCCTTGCTCCGCCGCCGAGACGTATGGACGAGAGAGATTCGACAGAAGAAGGTTGACAATAGATACTCATAGTCACGGCAGACGAAACCAAGTAGGTGCACCATGCCTTCTCCGTTGAGGTATGCTGACAATCACCGCGTCTGTACGGTGGGCCTCGCGAAGTAAATGTCTGTGAAAAGCACGCGTATCGGTGCCGAATCTGACCGAGACCTGATCCGGCGCTGCCGGCAAGGTAGCGCCGGCGCGTGGCGGCGGGTGCTCGACAATTACGAGCGTTTGGTGTATTCCATACCCCTGAGGTACGGGTTGTCCCAGCATGACGCCGCTGACGTCGCGCAGATCACCTTCACCATCCTACTTCAGAGTCTCGATACTTTGCCTGATGATAGCCGCCTTGGCCCGTGGCTCGCAACCGTCACGCGCCGCCACACATGGCGCTTTATGGAACGCAACCGGCGCGAGACCGCGAGCGAGCACCTTGAAGATACGCGACTCGCCCAGAGCGCCGTGCTTATGGGTAAGCAAGACGCAGATTCCATAGAGCACTGGGAACTAACCGAATGGCTGGACGCAGGCCTCTCGAAGATGGATCGGCGTTGTCGAGAGTTACTGCTCGCGCTCTATCTCGAGCCCGAGCAGCTCTCCTATGCCCAGGTCGTTGAGAAAATGGGTATGCCCTTAGGGAGCATTGGGCCCACCCGTGCTCGCTGCCTGAGGCGTCTGAAACAGATCCTTAGATGAGGGCTACCGTTCGGTTATTCGCGAACACACCAAAGATTGTGTATTTTTCGTCTTCTCGAGAGCATGTATAGTGTGTCACGTCACACGAACGCGCTGGAGGTCGACCCGGTGTCGAAGTCTGAGGATAAGGAGTTCGCTCGATTGGTGGACTGGGTCGAGGGCCGTGTTTCCGAGCGAGAGGCCCGGATCCTCGAGGAGCAGGTGGCGTCCGACGCTACGATGCAGGACAACGTGACCTGGTTGCGGGCGTTCGCCCTGATCAGCGAGGCCACCGTGATAGCCTCGCCTCCTCCCAAGGTACGGGACATCCTAGTCGACCGGTTTGAGGAGTACGCGGCGGACAAACGACGGTCTGGGTGGCTGAAGCGCGTGGTCGCGGCGCTCTCATTCGACAGTGACCTGCAGCCGGCGCTCGGCTTGCGGGCGACCGGCGCGTCGGAGTCGCAGCGGCAATTGGTCTATTCCTCCGAGGTCGCCGACGTCACCATCAACCTTAGGACGAGACCCCACGATGGGCTCGCGGACCTCTATGGTCAGATCTTCCCCGTAGACGGCACGGACCCTGGCGCCTTCGGTGCGCAACTGCTGAACGGCGCATCGGAGGCTGCTACGACCGCTGCGAACGAGCTGGGCGAGTTCTCGTTCGGGGCCTTGCCGCCAGGCACGTACGAGGTCCTTGCGTGCAGCGAACAGGCGGAGATCCGGCTTACAGGAGTCGAGGTGCGTCGCAGGACGTGATCCCAGTTTCCGGCCATGAAATCGAGACCGAGCTGCTGAGCGAACTTTGGGCTTTGCCAACGCTCGAGGAGCGATTGGCGTTCTTAGATACCGCGGGCTTGCTCAGCGCTGACGGCTTGGACCGGTTGCTCGATATTGCAGAGCGGTTGGTGCGCGCCGATCCGGGCGAAGCGCACCGCTTGGCCGCCCTGTGCGCGGACGCTGCCGATCGCGCCGCCGCGCCCGCCGCCGTGCCGCGCGCAAGTTACGTAAGGCTCAGGACGTACAATGAAAATGGCGAATTCGACGCGGCTCTTCGCATGGCCGAAGCCGCCTACGACGGGTACCTCTCTCTCGGAAAGAACCTGGAGGCTTTGCGCACCTACGTCGGTCGGATGTCCATATTCCTCGAGTGGGGAAGGTATCAGGAGGCGCTCAACGCCGGTCAACTCATCCTGAACCACCTGAGCGGCGCAGGGGAACTCCAGGTGCATCCTACGGAGCAACAGTCACGATTCCTGACCGCGCTCGTGCACCAAAACCGCGGCATCTGTTACGAGCGCACGGGCCGCTACGAGGAAGCGCTCGGCGCCTACGCGGTTGCCGAAGAGCGCTACCGATTCCTGGGCATGACCGAACGACTCGGCGAGATTCTGGATAATAGGGGCCATATCTTCCTGCACCTAGGTCGGGGCAACGAAGCATTGATGGCCCACGAGGCCGCGGCGGCCGTCTTCGCCGAGGCTGGCCTCAGCCTACCTCATGCAGTTGCCCTCAGCAATATTGGGGAGGCGAATCGGCGACTGGCCAACTACGCGCTCGCCCTGGAAGCGTTCGAGCAGGCTCGCCGACTGCACGATTCCTTGGACGCCCTGGTAGAGAAAAGCTTGCTCTTACTGGACATGGCAAATACGTACCTGGAACTCAACCTGTACTCAGAGGCGCTGGCCTCTTACCAAGAGACCAACGAACTGCTGCGGGGTATGGGCATGGCCCACGATCGAGCACGGACTCTGTGGGGTATGGGGTTAGCGCTAGTTGCCCACTCGCGGTTTGAAAAGGCCGAGGAGGCGCTGGGTGAGGCCGCGGACCTCTTCGCGGCCGCCGACAACGCGCCGCTGCTCTCGGGCGTGATGCTGGAACGGGCGTCCTTGATGGCCACTCGCGGGGACCGGGAGGGAGCGTTGGATACGGCGCGGCGGGCGCTGAGCCTCGTCTCCGAGGGCGACTGGCCGGTGCAGCGCGTGTACGCCCACCTGCGCCTCGCCGACTTGCTGCTCCCGGACGCGACCGAGGTCGAGGGGCACCTGCTCGCGGCTAGCCACTTGGCCGAGCGTCTGGCGCTGCCGCAACTGCGCTACCGGCTGAGCGAGCGGCTTGGGCGGCTGAAACGCCTGCAGGGTCGTGACGAGGAGGCGCGAACGTTGCTCGAAGCCGCGGTGACAGAGATCGAACGGTTGCGCGGCACCGTCACCCAGGACGCGATGCGCGCCTCCTTCTTACGGGACAAGGTCGCCCCCTACGAAGACCTGCTGTTGCTGTACCTTGCCCAGGGAGACGAAGAAGGCCTGTGGCGCGCCTTTACCGTCGCCGAGAAGGCCAAAGCGGCCGCCTTGGTGGACCTGCGCACCGGCGTCGTGGAGAGAGAACCCGCCAGGCCCATGGGCACCGAACTGGAACAGCGGCTTCGGGATTTGCAGGCCGACCTCAACGCCACCTACAACCGCTTGTTCAGCTTCACCGAGGTCGAAGACGAGCATCATGCGGCTGGCCCTAGTCTGCAAGAGCGCGCCGTCCAGCTTGAGAGTGAGATCAGCCGTCTGAGCTTGCGCGCCCCTTCGTCTGACCCGTTTACAAACCCTATCGCGTTAGCGGATGTTCGGGAAGAATTAGAGCCCGACGTGATGCTCTTGGCCTACCATGTCGTGGGCGAGGAGATCATGGCGTTCGTCAACGCGAGGAACAATATTCGGATCGTCCGAAACCTCGGTCCGGTTGCGGCGGTGGCGCAGCACTTGCAGCAGTGGAGCATACAGATGGACCAGTTTCGTGCGGGTCCCGAGTTCGCCAGACGACACATGCCGCTGCTCGAGCGTCCGGCACGACGCATACTGACTTCCCTCCACGGCGTATTGTTGGCGCCGATCGAGGCCCTCTTGGAAGAGATGGATATCCGGGATCCTAACGAAGCTGACGCACCGGGCAAGCTTATTATCGTGCCTCACGGGCTGCTTCATCAGGTGCCGTTCCACGCCCTGTTCGACGGGGAGCGATTCCTCCTGGAGCGGTTCGAGATCTCCTACGCCCCCAGCGCGCGGGTGTACTCGCTCTGCCAAGAGCAGGCGCCGCGGAGGTCGGGCAAGGCGCTGGTGATGAGCGTGAGCGACCCCCTCATCCCCGCCGTCGAGGAAGAAGCTCGAGCCGTCGCCCGGTACCTCCCCGACGCCCGAGTGCTTAGCGACGAGCAGGCCACCTCGGATGCGCTCCGGAGCGCATCCACCGATTGTTCTATCGTGCACCTGGCCTGCCACGGCTTGTTCAGGGCCGACAACCCGATGTTCTCGTCGCTCAAGCTGCACGACGGCTGGCTTAACGCCGCCGAGGTGATGCGACTGGACCTCGCGGGCGCCCTCGTTACCCTGAGCGCGTGCGAGTCGGGACGCAACGAGGTGCTCGCGGGCGACGAGCCCATAGGCCTGACGCGGGCCTTTCTCGGTGTGGGGGCCTCGACGCTGGTCGTGAGCCTGTGGCTCGTGCAGGACGAAGCGACGGCCTTACTGATGGAAAAGTACTACCAGCGATTGCGCGGCAATATGGGTCCTGCGGAGGCCCTACGCGCCGCCCAGCTCGCGATCATGGACGAGTATTCGCATCCTTACTATTGGGCGCCTTTCATCGTCGTAGGGAAGCGGTAGCACGCAACGATCAAGGGCAATGTGAGGCCGTTGGAGGAGATGCCGCACTGATTACGGCATAGGGGCGAAGGTAACCCCCGAAACCACGGTTTTTTCGATCTTCTTCTTAGAGCCTCCGTCAATAGGGAGGGCCTGAGCGTGTAAGGCGGGCACGGA
>CADCUW010000133.1 GCA_902805985.1 uncultured Rubrobacteraceae bacterium | reverse complement strand
AGACCGAGGAAGACCGCATGCTCTTCATGCGCCGCACCGAGGTCCACTGCGCCACCTGCGGCGCCCACCAGGGCCACGTCTTCGAGGACGGCCCCCAGCCCACGGGCCTGCGCTACTGCATAAACTCAGCCGCGCTCAAGTTCGACCCCGAGACCGGCCAGAAGTAGCGGGGCTCAGAGACCGAACAACCGACCGCCCTCCGCGAGAGCGGGGGGCGGTTTTGTGTTCGTACTCCCGTCTTTCCCGGACGGGTTTCCCTATGCTCGTGTACGGGCAACAGGAGATCCCGCGCGAAAGGGGAGAGGGATGGCGACAAGCCAGGTTCAAGAAGAGCGTGTTCAGAACCTCAACGAAGAAGAGGTGAGGGATGGAGATCACGTCCTCTACTGGATGCAGTCCTCCCAGCGCGCAGACCACAACCACGCCCTGGAGTACGCGGTCGGGCGGGCAAACGACCTGGGCCAGCGACTGCTCGTCGTCTTCGGCCTCACCGACGACTACCCCGAGGCAAACCTCCGCCACTACGCCTTCATGCTCGAAGGGCTCGCGGACGTCGAGGAGGCCCTCGGCAGGCGCGGCATAAAGTTCGTCGTCAGAGAAGGCTCGCCAGACGAGGTGGCGCTTGAGGCCGGTCGGAACGCCTCGCTCATCGTCACGGACCGCGGGTACATGCGGCCCCAGAGAAAGTGGCGCGAGAGGGTGGCGAAGGAGGCGGGCTGTCCTCTCGTGCAGGTCGAGAGCGACGTGGTGGTGCCCGTCGAGCTTGCCTCGGGCAAACAGGAGCACGCCGCGAGGACCTTGCGGCCCAAGATCCACGCGTACCTCGACGACTTTCTCGTGGAGCTGACCCCGACGAAGCCGGAGAAGCAGTCCTCCAACATGCGGGAAGACGGATTAGACCTGTCGGACATCGACGGTATTCTGGACGGGATGGACCTCGACCGGAGCGCGGGGCGTCTCGGCCACCTGTACAGGGGCGGAAACTCCGAGGCGAAGAGGATCTTCCGCCGCTTCCTCAAGAAGAGCCTCCCCGACTACGACGCAAACCGCAACCAGCCCCAGACCGACTACGTCTCCCACATGAGCAAGTACCTGCACTACGGGCACGTATCCCCGATCTGGCTGGCATTGGAGGCGAAGGAGGCCGGCGGCGGCGAGAACACCGACTCTTTTCTAGAAGAGCTCATCGTGCGCCGCGAGCTCACCTTCAACTTCGTCTTCTACAACGACGACTACGACTCGTACGCGAACCTCCCCGACTGGGCGAAGAAGACGCTCGAAGACCACAAGAAGGACGACCGGGAGCACACCTACACGGCTAAGCAGCTGGAGAACGCCGAGACGCACGACGAGTACTGGAACGCGGCGATGAAGGAGATGGTCCATACGGGGTACATGCACAACTACATGCGCATGTACTGGGGGAAGAAGATCCTCGAGTGGTCCAACACCCCCGAGCACGCCTACAAAACTACGCTCTACCTCAACAACAAGTACTTCCTCGACGGCCGCGACCCCAACTCATACGCCAACGTCGCCTGGGTCTTCGGCCAGCACGACCGCGGCTGGACCGAACGCGAGGTCTACGGGAAGGTCCGCTACATGTCCTCAGGCGGCCTGGAGCGCAAGGCCAAGCCCGGCCAGTACGTCGAGAAGGTGAAGCGCCTCGTCGAGCAGGGCCAGGCAGAAGGGCCCGCATAGGTTCGCCCGGGGTAGGTCCTGGCCTCGCTCTTCGCGGCTCCCTAGTTCGCTACCGGCTTCCTATTGGACCAGCTCGACGCCCTTCTTCTCCTCGGCCCGGCGGGCGAGGACGGCGTTGATCTCGACCCCGACGAGCACCATGAGGCCCATGGCGTAGAGCCAGAGCATGAAGACTATGACGGCGCCCAGCTGGCCGTAGATCCGGTCGTAGTTGCCGAGCCTCGAGGCGTAGAAGCTAAGCGCGGCGCTCGCGACGAACATGAGGACCGTCGCCGCGAATCCCCCTGGCGTGATCCACTTGAACGGCACGCGGGCGTCGGGGGCCAGATAGTAGAGGATGCTCAGGGTCGCGGTCACGACCACGAAGGCGACCCCCCAGCGCGCCACACTCCAGATGGGGAGGAGTGATTCCATCGGACCGCCGAGCCCCTGCACGAAGACCTCCACCTCGAAGGCAATGAGCGCGAGGGTCGCCATCAGGAGCGTGAAACCGAGGGCTAGGAGGATGGAGGTGCCGCGCAGCTTCCAGAACGGGCGCGTCTCTGTGAGACCGTAGGCCCGGTTGGCCGCCTTGGTGATGGAGATCGAGGCCGCCGAGCCCATCCACAGCGTCGTGATGATCCCGAAGACGAGGACGCCCGAGCCCGTGCCGCGCAGCGTCCTGTCCAGGTAGGCCGCGAGAAGGTCGGCTGCCTCCCGCGGCAGGAAGCCCGCCGACTCCCCGATAAGACGCCTGACGGCAGATTCCGGGTCGTCCAGCACGAGCCCGGCCAGCGCGACGAGGAAGATCAGGAAGGGGAAGAAGGAGAGCAGGAAGAAGTAGGTCAACTGCCCCGCGAGCCCCAGCAGGTCGTTCTCCCGCACCTTGAGCAGCAACCGCGCCAGCGCCCCGGGGCCGGCGATGTCCCTCAGGTCCGAGAAGAAGTCCCTCATGGCCCTCTCGGGGTGCCCGGCCCATTGCCGCTCACCGGTGCGTCCTCCACCGCCGCCACAGGAACCACAGGACTCCCAGGGCGAGGACGACCAGTACTATGAGCCCGACGAACGAGGCGTACACCTCGACCACCCTCCACCGACGGCCGAGGGCCCAACCCAGGCCGACGAGCGTCCCTACCCACGAGGTGCTCCCGACGAGGGTGTAGCCCAGGAACCGCCAGCGGACGGGCATACGCTTCAGGCCGGCGGGGACCGAGATCAAGGCCCCCACGGCCGGGATGAGGTGGCCGATGAGGATGGCCTTGCCGCCGTGGCGCCCGAAGGCGGCGCCCGCCCTGTCAAGGTCTGACCCGAACACGAGCTTGGTCCGCTCTGCCCGCTCGATCAGGCGCCGCAGGCGCGCCTCCCCGATCCGGTACCCCAGGGCGTAGAAGATAAGCGCGGCACTTACCCTCGCCGCCGTCGCCGTAACCAGCACCGCGCCGAACGAGAGACGGCCCTGCACCACCAAAAAGCCGAAGAGCGGGAGGGTCAACTCCGTCGGAACCGGCAGAAAGAGGCTCCCCGCCAACACCAGCACGAACACGCCGACGTAACCGAAGGAGTGAACGACGTCCACGACCCATCTCGCAAGTTCGGCGAGCAGACTACCCATCGCGCTTCACCCACCAATCTCCCGCCCAGGACACCTTCAGTATGCCCCAAACGGCGCATGGCCGTGAACGACCACTGTTCGCGGATTCCTCGACCGTGGGGTGATCGTAAGTATGGCTGGTAGCCTGCCTGGCGTTCCTGTGCCCCTACCCGGCCGGGTGGACGATCTTCACGTCGAGATCAGCGAAGGTCCCCGGAAACCGTCCCGGCACTGCCCTCGCCCCGATCCTCCGGACGACGCCAACGCTTCCTGCCCTCCCGGTAGAGGTCGCCCCCGTGAAGGTCGTTGACCACGACTACGGGAAAGTCTTCCACGACAAGACGCCGTACCGCCTCCGCGCCCAGGTCCTCGTAGGCGACGATTTCTGCCTCCTTCACGCAGTCGGCCAAGAGCGCCGCCGTCCCCTCGACGGCCCCGAAGTACACGCAGCCGTGCTCGCGCATCGAAGATCGGACCGCCTCCGAGCGGAGACCCTTGCCGACCATGCCCTTCAGGCCGCGTTCGATCAGGAGCGGCGAGTACGGGTCCATCCTGGAGGCCGTGGTCGGTCCCGCCGGGCCGAGCGCGTGGCCTGGCCTGGCCGGGGCCGGGCCTGTGAAGTAGACGACCTGGCCCTCGGGCTGGAACGGCAGCGGTTCGTCGTTCTCGATGGCCGTCTTCATCCTGGCGTGGGCCGCGTCGCGGGCGGTGAAGAGGACGCCTGAGATCAGGACGATGTCGCCGGTCTTGAGGGACTCGTTTGCTTTCCTAGTCAGCGGGATCTGGAGATGGATGGGCTCTTTGCTCATAGCCCTACGGAACCCATGACCGAAACCCCGCCGGACTTCACTGCCCCCATCTCAGCCCCTTTCCAACGCCCTCTTCAGCGCCCGCTCCCCGCCGGACTCCCCCGAACCCCGCCCGATCCCGTCGGTTTTCTCGTCCTGACGAGAATTGACGACGCTGGCCTCCGGGCTCTTGGCCTCCTCCAGCGCCGCGTCGAGCTCGTCGAAGGCCGGCGCGGAGGGGGAAGCGGCCGAGGGCGAAGCGGCCGAGGGCGAAGCGGCCGAGGGCGAAGCGGCGGAAGGCGGGGAGGCTGTCGTGATCTGGTCGGCAGTTTGGCGATCCTGCCCGGCGGCCTCCTTATCCCCGGTGCCAACCCAGACCGCGCCCAGGATCACGAGGACCAGGAGGGCGACCACGCCGGCCAGGGCGTGCCTGTCAGCAATCGAACGCATACCAGCACACCTCGTTGCGCAATCTCTGGTCGTCCAGCACGAGTTCTCGGATCTCGTCGGGAAGCCGTGCCCGCTGCCACCGGCACTCCAGGCGACCCGCCTGCTCTTGCTCTCCTTCGGAAGCCGCCGCGCGCGCGGCCCTGATCGCGTAGGCCGCCGCGCCCAGCTCGTGGGCCGGCACGTGGGACACCGCCACGGCCTGAGCGGTGGCGAGGGCCGCCTGCTTGGCGGCGTCCGAGGCCTCCCGGGCCGCCGCGTTCGCGAAGGCTGCCCTACGGGCCTGCGTCATCGTGATCTCCCCCCGCGCCCAGGCGCGCGCCAACCCGATCGCGCGGCGCGGCCGGTCGTCGCCGGGCCGCGCGCGCTCAAAGTGGTGCAGCACGTGCTCGGCGCAGTCGGCCGCCCAGGCGGCGAGACGGTGATGGTCGGCGTCTTGCAGGGTGCCGCCCCGGCGCACAGTCACGAGCCGGGGGTCCCGCTCCTTGGTGAAAATCATCCGCCCGCGCGTTCTGCCCGGCCCCTGCCCATACGCACCACCTCCCCGGCCTTCGCCGCCACCCTTCCTTGACCGAACGGGTCCATCCTACCCCTATCTACCCGAGCGCGCGGAGGGAGAGATTCTCGGACTTTGGGCAGAGGGGGTTCCACGAAGCCGGGCAGGAAGCCGGACAGCTATCTAGGGGGTCGTCGAGGGGCTATCGGCGGGTACTTATCCGGCACCCTCGACCACCTCGCGGACCGCTTCCGCCACGGCGAGGGCGTGCTCCCGATTCGCGACCAAAGAGAAGTGGTCCGCCCCCTCCACGACGCGGTGCTTCCCGTCTGAGGACAGGGAAGCGGCGAGCTCCGCCCCGAACGCCTGGATCGCCCTGGTCACCCCGCTTTCGGGGACCGCGCGGTTGAGCACGACCACGGGCTTTCCCCCGAGGCCTCCGACCGAACGGGCCTGGGTCGCCGCTTCCCACGAGCCCGCGACCTCCGCTCGTACCGCCCTCCAGTGGCGCGGAGAGGACATGGACGCCCTCGCCGCCGCCTGGGCGGAAGGGGGCAACTGGTCCGTCGCCCCGCTGAACGCCAGGGCGATCCTAATGGCCCCGAAGCGCGCCGCGAGGGGGGCGTAGCGGAAGAGACGGAACGCCCTCTCGACCTGCTCCATAGTCCCTTCGGGCACGGGCACGCCCGGCGAGGAGGGCGCCGCGGCGCCGACCCGCATGACCCCGTCCCTGTCCGGGGCGCCGGCGTCGAGCAGGACCATCCCGGCCACCTCCTCCGGGTAGAGGCCGGCGAACACACGGGCGTACTCGCCGCCCAGCGAGTGTCCCACGAGCACGTACGGCCCGGTCACTCCGGCCCCCGCGAGGGCGGCGCGCAGCTGTTCGGCGGCTCCGCAGGCGTCCGGCGTCCGGGCGCCCTCCTCGCTCCAGCCGATGCCGGACCGATCGTAGGAGACGACCTGCGCGAAGCGCTCGATCTCCGGCCGCACCCATGCCCACCCGGCGGACGTGACCCCCACCCCTGACTCAAGGACCACGGCGGATCCTCGCGCGCCACCGTCACCCGCCGAGCCCGTCGCGTGAAGGTGGAGGCGGTGCCCCCCGACGTCTACCAGCCGCCCAAGCGGCGGGTGGAGCCTGCGGTCGCGCACCGCGGCGACCGCCTGGTAGAGTGCGCCTGAAGTGGCGAGGCAGACGGCGAGGACGGCAGCGCCCCGCACGAACCAACGTAGCCCCGGGCCCCTCGTCCACGCCGCCCCTCTCGAAACCATGAAGCACCTTCTCTTGAAGAACCCCGAACTCAGCACATCCTAACCCTATTCACCCGAGTGCGTGGAAGGGTTGTTCCGCGAACTTTGTGCTGAGGGGGTTCTAGGAAGTTCGGCCACCGAGCGACCGCCAAAGATACCGCATTTGTGTGATATGAGACGTTTGCCCCGTCGCTAAGATGTGCTCGTAGCAATCCGAAGCCGGCGGGGGCCTTCCCCCGCGGAAGGGAGTGCGAAGATGCCCAAGCTCATCCTGGCCACCGTCACGTTGCTACTCGGGAGGTCGTCCTCCGCGCATGCCGCTGCGGACTCGTCGGCTGCCGCGGTCCACTCGGCCATGCACGCGAGGACGCGGGGCCGGGACGCCACCCGACGCCTGCGGGCGACGGGGCACCACGATCCACGCTTCGATCTCGGCCCACTGTCCTTGACGAGACGGCATTAGCCCCCGGGGTCGGGGCACACCGCTCCTTAACGCTGGCGTGGCCACGCCCAAAGGAACGACCATGCCACCCGACAATCCCCTCGTCGGCACATGGAGGCTCCTCTCCTGGGAGAACAGGGGCGTCGGCGACGGCGGGGTCAGCCACCCGCACGGCGAGGACGCCGTGGGCTACATCATGTACGGCCCGGACGGCCACATGTCCGTGGCCATCTCGCGGCCCGACCGCGCGAGGTTCGCCGCCGGAGACCTCCTCGACGGAAGCGCGGAGGAGAGGGCCCAAGCCGCCGAGACCTACGTCTCATATTGCGGCCGCTACGAGTTCAGGGGGAGACGGTGGTCCACTTCGTGGAACTCAGCCTGTTCCCCGACTGGGTCGGCGCCGAGCAGGAGCGCCTTGTGGAAGTGTCGGGGACCGGTTGGTCCTGGGCACGCGGCCGATGGTGCTCGGGGGAGTCCAACGTACCGCCCACCTGATTTGGGAGCGCGTCCGAACGGCCGAGCGATAGGCTCGCGCGGTCTATCCACCCAACGACGTGGAAGGATTGTTATCCGAGCTTCGCCAAGGAAGTTCCGAGGACGCCCATTTAAGTGATGCCACCCTTC
>CADCUW010000132.1 GCA_902805985.1 uncultured Rubrobacteraceae bacterium | reverse complement strand
CCGGACCCGCAAACCCGGACCCGCAAACCCGGACCCGCAAACCCGCTGCCGAAGATAGGGTCCGAGACTTCGAGATCGGGAAATCGGACCTCCGAAAGTGAGCGCCGGGCCGCCCGTATCGGCCGCCATTTCGACCTCTCCCTAGAACCACCATAGCCCAAACGGTTTAGAGGAAGTCAACTAATCTTCGCGATGGCGGGGACGGCCCGATGAACCGCTACTCCGATCAGCCCCGTTATATCGACGCCGAGGGCACCAACATGCAGGACTCCATACGCCTCACGAGCTGCGAGGAGATAGTCGAGCCCTCCGTCGAGCAGCCGCCGGTCTAGACGGCCTCCACCCGGTAACCCGGTAGGGACGACACTGGCCTCCGGGCCGGTCCGGGACCTCCTGCTACGCGGGCTGGAGCGGGGACTCGTTGAGGCCCAGCCAGTAGAGCTTCAGTTGCCTGACGACCTCGAGGAACTGTTCGAAGTCCACAGGTTTGCGGACGTAGGAGTTGGCGCCCAGCCCGTAGCCCTCCAGCACGTCCCGGCGCTCCCTGGAGGAGGTCAGGATCACCACGGGCAACAAGCGCGTGCGCTCGTCGGAGCGGACGCGTTGGAGGACCTCGAACCCGTTGAGGCGCGGCAGCTTGAGGTCCAGCAGGATCAGGCGCGGCATCGTGTCGCTGGGGCGTTCGGCGTGGCGGCCCGAGGAGAATAGGTAGTCGAGCGCCTCGACCCCGTCGCGGGCCACGACCACGTCGCCGGCAACCTCGTTCTTCGCCAGTGCCCGCAGCATCAGTAGCGTGTCGTCGGGGTTGTCCTCGACCAGCAGTATCGCCCGCTCCTTCACCCCACGTCGCCCCAGCCGCGATGCGCCATGTTCCCTCGTCTTCTCGGTGTCCTGTCCGGTATATCCGGTCGGCACAATATATTCTCCCAAACCCCCCAACGCATCCCGCAAAAGGGTGATCTTGGGCGCCGGATCTTCTGGTGCCGGATGATGGAGAAGCGGGCCGACAGAGGAGGGGGGAAATGGACGCCGGCCCGGCTTTAATATAGGGTCGGTCCTAAGGAGGGGGGAAGGGCATCCGACCGCTTGATAGGGAGTATCCTACGCGCGGCGGCGGACGCGCATCCCCCAAATGAGTGATTTTTCTCTAGCTACCATTTGCCCCTAACCTGGGCCGTCAATAGAATGGGATTATGCTTCCGATGGACCAGACGCTGCCCATCTCGCCCAGGCGACTCCCTGGGGCGGGTGCCTAGATGGGTGCCCCGCTCCGGGTGCTGCTCGTGGAGGACTCGGAGAACGACGCGTTGTTGCTCCTCAGGGAGCTCAAGCGCGGCGGCTACGAGCCGTCCTCCATGCGGGTGGACAATGCCGTAGAGATGGAGGCGGCGCTCGAAGACCATACCTGGGATCTCGTCATCTCCGACCACTCCATGCCGTCCTTCAACTCGCTGGCGGCGCTCGACCTCGTGCGGGGCAAAGGCTTCGTGGACCTGCCTTTCATCATCGTGAGCGGCCGGATAGGCGAGGACGCGGCGGTCTCGGCCATGAAGGCCGGGGCCCACGACTACATAATGAAGGACAACCTCGCGCGCCTGAACTCCGCCATAGAGCGGGAGCTCGGCGACGCGGAGGTCCGCAGGAGCCGCCGAGAGGCGGAGGCGGCGCTGCGCGACTCAGAGACGCGCTTCCGGTTGATGATCGAGCAGTCCCCCTTGAGCATCCAGATCTTCTCCCCCGAGGGCCGGACGCTGCGGGCCAACCGCGCGTGGGAGGAGTTATGGGGCGTCACGCTCGACATGATCCCGGACTACAACGTGTTGCAAGACCCCCAACTCGTCGAGAAAGGCCTGATGCCCTACATCGAACGCGGGTTCGCCGGGGAGGCGGCGGTGATCCCGGCGGTCCAGTACGAGCCCGAGATCTCCATACCGGACGTCAGCGAGGTCGCCTACCGTTGGGTAAGGGCGTTTATCTACCCGGTCAAGGCCGCGGACGGTAGCATCCAGGAAGTGGTGCTCATCCACGAGGACATCACGGAGCGCCTGAAGGCCGAGGAGGAACGCTGGCGGGCCGAGGCGAAGTACCGCTCCATCTTCGAGAACGCCGTGGAGGGCATCTTCCAGACCACCGCCGAGGGCGAGTTCGTGACGGCCAACCCGGCGCTTGCGCGCATGTACGGCTACGCCTCCCCCGAAGACCTGCTCGAGAAGGTCAGCAACATAGAGGACCAGATCTACGCCGACCCGGGCCGGCGGGGGGATTTTATCCGGCTCGCCCGGCGCGACGGCCTCGTGCAGGACTTCGAGATGCGGGTCCATAGGGGGGACGGGATGACGACCTGGACCTCCGTGAACGCCCGCGCCGTCCGCGACGAGGCCGGAGAGGTGGCCGGCTTCGAGGGCTTCGTCAAGGACGTCACCGAGCAGAAGCGGGCCGAGGAGGCGCTCGGTGAGATCCGGGAGGCCGAGCGTCGCCGCATCGCCCGCGAGCTCCACGACGTCGTGCTGCAGGACCTCACCTACGCCCTCCAGTCCCTGCGGGTTACCCTGAGGATGCCGGAGGGCCCGGACCGCGAAGCCGAGACGGTGCGCCAGGTGGAGGCCATGAGGCGCTCTGTGGCTGGGATCAGGGACGCCATCTATGACCTGCGCCTGGAGGGGGCTGGGGAGCAGACCCTCGCTCGGTCCCTGGAGTCCATCGTGGAGCTGAACCGCCAGCTCTCGCCGGGGTGCGCGTTCGAGTTGTCCGTCGGGAACGACTTCCCGAAGGACGGGCGCGGGCCTCTGGCCGTCGAGGTCGCGCGGGTGGTCCAGGAGGCCCTCGCCAACGTCAGGCGGCACTCCGGCGCCGGGCACGCGGCGGTGCGATTACAGGCTCGGGAAGATGAGGCGCTGGTGGAGATCGAGGACGACGGCCGGGGCCTCGCCCCGGGCACGGCGGCCGGGATGGGACTCACGGGCATGCGCGAGCGGGCCGCGTCCCTCGGCGGAGAGCTTGAGGTGGAGGGTACGGTCGGGTTCGGGACGCGGGTCTCGCTGCGGGTGCCGCTTGCGGTACTCACGGGCACTGAGGACCCGGAGCGCGCGAAAGCCTGAGCGGACGGTGCCCCGCGCGGTGGATGCTGGTATATTCATTCCATTTGGGGGACTATTAGCAGGTTTGCGAAAGGAATTAGATGCAGCGGATCTTGCTCGTCGAGGACCACGCCTCGTTCCGCCAGACCCTCGCGTACATCTTCAACGGTGAGCCGGACTTCGAGGTCGTCGCCCAGGCAGGCTCTCTCGCCGAGGCCCGGCGGGATGCCATCGGCGCCGGGGCCGACCTCGGGGTCATAGACCTCTCGCTCCCGGACGGCGAGGGCATGGACCTGATCAGGGAGCTTCGCGAGGCGAACGGCGGGTTCGCCGCCCTGATCCTGACCGCCAGCCTGGACAAGACCGAGCACGCCCGCGCGGTCGAGGCCGGGGCGGCCGGCGTCCTCCACAAGTCCGCCGACGTGGACGAGATCCTGGACGCCACCAGGCGCCTCGGGGCGGGCGAGACCCTCCTCTCCCCGCAGGAGATCGTGGAGCTGCTCCGCATAGCCGGCCAGAGCCGCGAAGAGGAGCGCGAAGCCCGGGCGAGCATAGGCCAGATCACACCCCGCGAGAAGGAGGTCCTCCAGACCCTCGCCGAGGGCCTCTCGAACAAGGATATAGCGGCCCGCCTCCACATGAGCGTCGACACTGAACGCACCCACATGATGAACATCTTGAACAAACTCGGCGTCCACTCGCGACTGCAGGCCCTGATCTTCGCCGCCCGCTACGGCCTCGTGGAGCTGAAGTAGCGGGCCCTGGCTAACGCCTCCGCCTGTCAGCACGGCGCGCCTTGTCAGCACGCAGCCTGACGGCTACTTTGAGCTAGTCGTCTGTATGCGTTACGCCTCTGGGCGTTCGAGCTGTCGCGCGATGCGCGGCCCGGTCGGACTCTGCGCGGTAGAAAGCGGAAGCCGAAGGCTGGAGCGTGCTACCCCAACAATTCGCCTTCGCAGATGTACTCGGCCGGGCCGGTCATGTAGACGGGTTCTCCTCCGCCGGCCCAGTCGATGCGGACGATGCCTCCGTCGAGGTGGATTTCGACGGGGCTCTCGGCCTGGCCCGTCGCCAGCGTGGCCACGGCCGCAGCACAGGAGCCGGAGCCGGAGGCGAGGGTCTCGCCGGCACCGCGCTCCCAGATCCTCATGCGTATAGCGTGCGTGCTCCGGACGTGGACGAATTCCACGTTCGCCCCCTGCGGGAAGAGAGGGGCGTTCTCTATCGGCGGGCCGATGGCGCGGAGGTCGAGCGCCTCGAGTTCTTCCGGATCTCGCAGGAAAGCGACGGCGTGAGGGTTGCCCATCGAGACGCGGAGCAGGTGGAAGCCGCCGGACTCGACCTCCGCGTCGAGCTTCGGCGGGCCCATGTCGACCCGTGAGGAGCCGTCGGGGGAGAGGATCACCTTCTTGACGCCGGCGCCGGTGGCGACGGTCATGGCGTCGCGCTCCACCAGCTCGTAGTCCCTGGCGTAGCGGGCCAGGCAGCGCAGGCCGTTGCCGCACATCTCGGAAGACGAGCCGTCCGAGTTGAAGTACACCATCTCGAGGTCGGCGTCCGGGGCGGGATTGGGTACTAGTATGCCGTCTGCTCCAACCCCGAAGTGCCGGTCGCAGGAGCGGCGGGCGAGCGCAGGCAGGTCGATGCCCTCGACCTCGCCGGGGTCGAAGATCAGGAAGTCGTTGCCCGCTCCGTGCATCTTCGTAAAACGCATGCTCCGGAAATTCTAATGGCCCGGCGGCACGAGGACCAGCCGGACGCCAGGAACAGAAAGACCCTTGGGAAACAGTCCGACCTCCCGTATCTTTCGTGGGTGAGAAAGGAACACGTTTATCGCAGGAGAAGGATCGGGGCGCTGTTCGTCGCGGCCGTGCTCGGCTTCGCCCTCTACGCGGGCGGCGGGGCGGGCGCCGAGCCGCCCACCGTACTCTACACGGTGGAGCCCGGCGACACGCTCTGGTCTGTGGCGACCGAGCACTACCCGCCGTCTGAGGACCCGCGGGTGACGGTCGAGGTCATCCGGGAAGCGAACGACATTCCGGACGCCCAGATCTACCCCGGCACGCGCCTGGAGCTACCTGCGGCGGGCTGATCCCCGTTTGGGACGGCGGCCCGAAGGGTAGAAACGCGGTTAATAAAGAGCCCTTTGAAGGGAGCGTGACCGCGTATGGCCGGTATCGAGAAACAGGTCAAGAAGGCCGTCGGGGGCAAGAAGAAGTCCGGCGGCTCGCCGGAGAAGATCGCGAAGTCCGCCAAAAAACTGCTGAAGTAAGGAACGCGGGCGGGACCACGCGAGGCCGGGGCGTTTTCGCCCCGGCCTTTGCCTTGTCCGACGGGCGGTTTGTGGGAGGAGGAACGCCGTGGAGGAACGTGGAGAGCTCTGCCTGGCCGAAGAGGCCGAACGCCTGCGGCGCTCCGGCCTCGGGGTAGGTGAGGTGGCACGCCGCATGGGCGTGGACGCGGCCTGGGTGGAGACCGTGGTCACCCCGCCTGGAGATAACGAGGAGCCCGCGCCCGAGAAGGGGTGAGGGTTCCACAAACGTCGCGCCGGTAGGGCGGTGCACGTAGAGGATCCCGGTGTAACCTGGTGGTGCGGGCGGGTTTCAAACCCGCCCCTACGGGTGGGTCGGGGCGGAGGGTGAGGGGATCAACCCTCTGTTCTTCCGCCAAGGTGTTTGGCTAGGAACTCTTCGGCGGCGGCGTAGAACTTGAGGCGGTTCTCGGGGCGCGCAAAGCCGTGGCCTTCGTCCTCGAAGAGCAGGTACTCGTGGTCTATGCCGCGCTCCTTCATGGCGGAGACGATCTGCTCGGACTCGGCTTGTTTGACGCGGGGGTCGTTCGCGCCCTGGGCTATGAGGAGGGGGACCCTGATCCTGTCCACGAAGAACAGCGGCGAGCGGCTCTTGAGAAAGTCGGGCTCCGTTTCAGGGTCGCCGACACGCTCGGTGAAGGTGGCGATCAGCGGCTTCCAGTAGGGCGGGACGCTCTCTATGAGGGTGATGATGTTGGACGGGCCGACGATGTCCACGGCGCACCGGAACAGGTCGGGCGTGAAGGTGGCCCCGACGAGCGCCGCGTACCCGCCGTATGACCCGCCGTAGATGGCGATACGCTCCGGGTCGGCCACACCCCGCTCGACGGCCCAACCGACGGCGTCAACGAGGTCATCGTGCATCCGGCCGCCCCACTCTCGGTTGCCGGCGTTCAGGAACTCCTTGCCGTAGCCGGTCGAGCCGCGGAAGTTGACCTGCAGGCACGCGTAGCTCCGGTTGGCGAACCACTGGGCCTCGGGGTCGTAGCCCCAGCCGTCCCGCGCCCACGGCCCGCCGTGGACGTTCAGGACCATCGGGAGGTTCTCGGGCTCAGCACCCGGCGGAAGCGTCAGGTAGCCCTCGACCTCGAGCCCGTCGCGGGAGGTAAAGGAGATGGGCTCCATCTTCGCTAGAGCGAAGTCGGCGAGGTCGGGCCTCGCGTCGAAGAGGTGGGCGCCCTTCTTCGCCTTCCGGTCGTAGGCGTAGTACGAGGCGCCGCCGTCGTCGGAGTTCACGGCCACGAGCCAGTTCTCGTCCGCCCGGTCGCGGCTTGTGACGGAGAAGTCGCCCCTGCCGAGGTCCTCCAGCGCCTCGAAGTCCTCCCGGACGGCGTCCTCGAGTACGATCCACTCCGTCCTCGCCCGCTGCACCGCCGCCGCCTGGGCCGCGTGGGTCTCCGGGTGAACGACCACCCCAGAGACGTCGTAGCGCGGGTCCTCGACAAGGACCTCCGTCTCCCAGCTCTCAAGGTCGAGCAGGACGAGCCTGGCGGCGTTGGCCCCGCGCGAGTCGAGGAGGTACATCTTGCCGGCGTCTTCGGCGAAACCGACAGGGCCGCTCGAGAGGGCATCTTCCTTGTCCCAGGCGATCCGGGTCTTCCAGCTATCCCCTTCGCGCAGCAGCAGGTCGGAGCCGCCCTCGGAGGTGGCGCTCACGGCGGCGCGGACCTCGAAGTCCCTGTCCGCGACCCAGCCGACGACGTTGCCGGGGTTTTTGGCTACGAGGTCGAGCTCTCCGGTGGAGAGGGTGAGGCGGTAGGCGTCGTGGAGCTCGGGGTTCTCGCGGTTGAGGGCGACGAGGAGGGAGTCGGGGAAGTGACGATTCTTGTCCAGGATCTGGGCCTGCACGCCCTCGAACGGGGTGAGGTCCCGATCCTCCTTCGTGGCCGGGTCGACGGCGTGGACGCGCCAGTTCTCGTCCCCGCCCTCGTCCTGGAGGTAGACGATGT
>CADCUW010000131.1:3059-18840 GCA_902805985.1 uncultured Rubrobacteraceae bacterium | reverse complement strand
ACGGCAGTCCGGCATACTGCGAGTTCCGCCTCGGCGACCACGGGCACGAGCTGGGCCTGGTCGATGCCCGCTACGCGCCCGCCTCTTCGGCGACCGGCCCTAGCGGCGCCCTCTTGTACTGGCACGTTGACGACTTGCAGGCGGCCCTGGACAGGATGCTGTCCATGGGGGCGAAGGAGCATGCACAGATCACGCCACGCGGCGACAAGGGGTTCGTGACCGCCTCGGTGGTCGACCCCTTCGGGAACGTTCTCGGCGTCATGTACAACCCGCACTACCTGGACGTGCTCGGCCGACCGTAGCCCTCCGAGCGCCCGGGAGCGCCGCAGCGCTCCCGGGCGCTCGGGATCTCGACCGAGGGAAGGAGATGGCATCATGGAAGCAATCGGTGGCGAGGCCGTCGTGGCCTTCGCCGACGCCGCCCGGTGGGAGTCCTGGCTGGCCGACCACCACGGGCGGAAGACCGGCGTCTGGGTGAAGATCGCCAAGAAGGGCTCGGGCGAGGCGTCGGTCACGTTGGCAGAAGCCCTCGACGTCGCCCTGTGCTACGGCTGGATCGACAGCCAGCGCAAAGCGCGCGACGAGGACCACTACCTGCAGAGGTACTCGCCTCGCCGGCCGAAGAGTCCGTGGTCGCGGCTCAACGTCGGAAAGGCCGAGACTCTCATCGCCGCGGGGCGCATGCGGAAACCCGGCCTCGCGGCGATACTGCCCGCCAAGGCCGACGGCCGGTGGGACGCGGCGTACCCCTCGCAGCGCAACGTCACATCTTCGGGTTAGAGGCCACCCCAGGACAAAAGATGGTGGCTCATCCGACTTTTGCCATCCGAGTGACTGCTATGTGTGGCGCCGGCCGTGGCTAGGTTTACACCCTTCGACCCATCTGTTCCCCGCAGTGGTTTACGGTGGGGGGTTATGCGCGATACGACATAGTCCACGGCGCCCGCTCCTCCTTTCCCTTCCCCCTGACGGGGGTTCCCCACAGAGGGGCGCCGGACTTTCGAGAAACGCAAGCCAACGATCGAGGTGATCAAGACCATGGCGCACGAAACG
This sequence comes from uncultured Rubrobacteraceae bacterium, assembly GCA_902805985.1. Classification (GTDB taxonomy): domain Bacteria; phylum Actinomycetota; class Rubrobacteria; order Rubrobacterales; family Rubrobacteraceae; genus Rubrobacter_D. The sequence goes on along the minus strand of CADCUW010000131.1, from coordinate 17,787 downwards.
AACCACGACGCCACGGCGGCGCTGCACGCCCTGCTGGACGGCGCGGAAGGATGCGGGCCGGCGGCGAGGGCGGCAAGGCTGGCCCAAGACGACGAGCTGGCGGACTTCTTGTGCGGGGTTCAGGACGAGATTATCGGAGAGGCCAGGAGGCTGCTCGCCCAGAGGGCCGCCGAGTAGCCGCCGCGCCGAGCGACGACCGGGAGTTGATGGACGTGAGGCACGAAGAGTTCGCCATCCGGGCGGAAGAGCGGCTGCGGACCGCGGCCGACCGGCTCGAGGGCGACGCAAGAGAACTGGGCATCCACGGCGGGGCCTCCAAGACGCAGGCCCGGGCCAGGGAGTTGAGGGTCGCGGCGCTGCTGGTGCGCGAGGAGGCGACGGCGGTGACCCGCTCCGAGGATGTCCCGGTCGGGACGAAGTCCGATCCCGCCGGCGCTCCGCCCCTGCGGGCGCAGGGCTGACGGCCCCGATGATACCGGACGAGTTGGGACCCGCGCTCCTGCGGACCGTGGAAGACTTCGAGACGGGCACGCAGCGGCTTGGTGCCCAGGCGGCGCTGCCCGTCGTCGCCGGCTGGCAGCGCCGCCTGGAGGAGACCGGCCACCCGGACCTCCTGCCCGTCGCAGAGACCCTCTCCGAGCTCAGGCTCCAGCTCTCTGGCGGGGTGCGGGACCCGGCCGTCATGGGGGCGCTGCTGGGGACCTTGAGCGGGCAGGTGAGGGGCGTGGCCGAGTCGGGGCCTGGCGCGGGGGTATCGGACTGGCTGCTGAAGCTGAGCGCCCTTCTCGCCGGCCAGAGCCGCGTCCTGGTCGCACTCGCCCACTGACCTCCCCCGTGGGGTCATGACCGCCCCGAAGGCGGGCGTGCCGGACGCTCCCGACACCCGACCGGATGGTAAAATATCCGTGGGTCCGGCGGCCCATATCACCCCCCTCCTGGGCCCGCCGGGCCTTCCTCGTGCCCGCTCCCTTGTGACGTGAGGATGGCCCGAAGGGTGCATGGACAGGCCCCCGATCTTCTGGCTCAATCGGCAACCGAGGCGGGCCGGCGGACCTAGGAGGGGGCGCGGGCCCGTTTCGGCTTTCTCTCCAGGCCCCGTCGCCTGCACCTTCGAACCCCGGATCGTGGTCGATGAGCTGTTCGCCACGCGGGTGCTCGGGCGCGCCGCCGTGAGGATCTTGGCCATGGACGACCACGGCCCGAACAGCCTTCTGGGATGGGGCGCAGACGACTGCGAGCTGCTCGTGGACGCCGAGCGAGGCGTGCTCACACCACAAGGGGGGAGGCGCCTGAGCTGTTCGTCGGAGATCTCATGGCCCCGGACCCCCAGTTCCTTTGCGGCCGGCTCGAAGTACTTGAAGTCTGGTAGGGCCGTCGCTACCTTGGGAAATCGGGTTCACACACTTGATTCAAGTTCTACTCGCCCCAGGTCTTGCGCAGGACGCGGATCCAGTTCTCATGAGCGAGTTTTCGTAGCGATTGGTCGTCGTAGCCTCGGTCCCTGAGCGTCGACATCAGCCTCGGTAGGCCCGACACATCGCCTATCTCTCGCGATATCAAGACCCCATCGAAATCGGAGCCGAAGCCTACCCTGTCGATCCCGACTCGCTCTACCAGGTAGTCGATCTGCCGGACCATCACTTCCAGCGGAGTGCTCGCATCCCGGGCTGCGTCCTCACGTAGGAAATTGACCGCGAAGTTGAGGCCGATCATTCCGTCGGAGGCGGCTATGGCGTCGAGTTGCGGGTCCGTGAGGTTCCGGGTGGAGGCGCAGAGAGCGTAAGCGTTGGAGTGGCTCGCGACGAGCGGGGCGTCTGTAAGGTCTGCCACGTCCCAGAAGCCTCGCTCGTTTAGGTGGGACACATCGATTAGGATGCGGAGGCTGTTGCAGGCGCGGACCAACTCCCTGCCGGCTTCGGTCAGCCCCGGCCCCGTATCAGGTGAGCGTCGAAAGTGCACGGCGACGCCCTCGGCGAAGGCGTTCGGACGGCCCCAGACGAGGCCCAGTGAGCGTAGCCCCGCCCGGTAGAGCACGTGCAGCGCGTCTAGGTCGGTGTCGATCGCATCGGCGCCCTCCATGTGGAGCACCGCCGCCATTACTTTCTCGTCCAAGCACCGCTGCAGCTCGGCGACGGTCCGGACGATGCGGAACTTCCCGTCCGAGCGATCCTCGATCTTGAACAGCATGGCAGTAGCGGCCATCGATTGGCGCAACGCGTACGCGGCATCAAGTGCGGGTGGAAGCACCCCCGGAGCGGGCCCGGGCGTCCGTTCGGGCGTCTGCTCTTTGGGTGCGGGGATCCAGACGGCAAAGAAGCCGCCCCCGAAGCCCCCCTCCTTTGCCCGGGGAAGATCCAGGTGGCCCCGGTCGCCGCGCTCGAAGAAAGCGTCGGGCCCGCCCCCATCCGGCCCACCGAGCCTCAACAGTACGTCGTTGTGCCCGTCGAACACTACCGGAAATGCACCCGGTTCCATAAGAGCATCTCCCTTCTTGACGACTCACTCTTCATGCGGTTGCGAAGCTATGTAGCTGAAGGCTTGTACTGTAACCCAAGCTGCCCTCTCCCCGGAGGATCAACATCCTCGCGATCGGAAGGCCCCCAGAGCTTTCTCTCCGGGTTGAGGGGACGAGACCGACGATACTCTAATCACCGTCCACCGCTTGTGCGAAGACTCCTTGGAGACCATCGGCTCGGCCCAGCGAAGACGAACTCCAAGCGGCCGATGGCGGCGTGGGTGGGGTCTCTGGGATGACCGGCCCTCCGACACGGCGGGACGGCCTTCGGGATCTACAGGTGCCAGACTTGTCGTCTGGCGGCGAGCACCACCAGCGTGATGGCGATGCACCCGCCCCCCATGACCACCCCGGCCCACAGGGCGCCCGCCCATGTGGCGACGGCGCCGATCATGATCGCTCCCAGCGGCATCAGTCCTCTGTCCATCAGTGCGATGCTCAGGATTCGGCCACGGAGCCGATCCGGCACCCGCGTCTGGAGGGTGACGCGGCTCATCGTGCGGTATGTCGCGCTGGCGAGCCCCACCAGGAACATCATGATTGCTGCCGTGACGAGGGTTTCCGCGAACATGAACAGGAGGAGGAACAGGCCGAAGCCTATGATCGAACACACCAGCCACTTTCCCGCCCCTTCCGTTTCGTTGCCCAGGAACAGCCACGCCGATCCTACGAGGGCGCCCGCCGCGGCGACCGAAAGCAGGACGCCGAGCCCTTCCGGCCCGAGTTGCAAGAGATCCTCCGCAAACAGCGGCATCATGGCGGTGTAAGGAAACCCGAACACCATGGGCACCACGGCCAGGATCAGGAGCGACTGGACGGACGGGCTGTTCTTCACGTAAGCAGCCGCCTCCTGGATATCCGTTTTTATGTTGGTGGAAACGGCCTCCCTGTTGGATTCCGGGCGAACGACGAACAGAGAGACCAACACGGCCACGATGCTACCCGCGCTGATCCAGAATACATCCGCGACCTCCATCACGGCCAGCAAGGTCCCGGCGATCCCCGGTCCCAGGATGCGGGCAAGGTTTCGCACGGCGGTGTCGACCGCGACCGCGCTGGCTACCTGGCTCTCCGGCACCAGATTCGGGATCAGGGAATTGCGAACCGGGATGACCACGGCCGCCAAGACCGAGCGCAGCGTCACCACGGCGGCCAACAGCCAGAACGGACTCTCCGCCGCCAGCAAGTACCCGACGCATAACGTCGATGGCATGATCCCGGCCTGCAGCAGGATCAACAGCTTTCGACGGTCGCCGCGATCCGCAAGCACGCCGGCCGGGACGCTGAGCAAGAAAGCGGGAATCATCCGACAGGCGTTGATCAAACCCAGGTACAACGCGGAGCCGGTAAACTCGAGAACAGCCCAGTTCAAAGTCACCCAGGTCATCCACTCGCCTGTCTGGCTTACCAGGGTTCCGGCCGCGAAGATCCCAAAGGACCTCGAGCGTAGGGCAAAACGCGTCGGAGAGAAATGCTCCTTTACCCGTGCCCTAGAATCCAAATTCATCCAGAGGTTCGGTGACCCTCGACCAATGCAGCAAGATCGCGCGGCGCACCGTCGTACCTCTCTCGCTGCTCGTGCCATCGTGTTCGGGACGACTTCCGCGAAGGTGCAACCGAGGTACTCCCCAGCAGGCGCATGGTGGTGGCAGCCTTCGAGTCCATTGTAACCTACGCAACTCGTAGCGCCCTTGGTGGAGCAGCGGGCGACGTACTGTTACTTCCCTTCTATGTGCTAGAACAATCCAGAACACCCAACAGCCAACAGGAGAGACATGGCGGAGACCCACAAGGTAACCTTTCGGCGCCGGGGCGTAACCATAGAGTGCGCCGAGGACGAGTACATCCTCGAAAAAGCCGAAGACGCTGGGCTCAGGCTCCCCTACAACTGCCGCAGCGGCACCTGCACCACCTGTATTGTAAAGTGCCTCGAAGGCGAGATGGACCAGGACCTCGCTTCTGCACTGGACGCCCTTGATCTGGAGCAAGGCTGGCGCCTCATCTGCATCGGCAGCCCGCTTTCGGACGTGGTGCTGGATAGATAGTAGTTAGAGTGTGTAGCTGTCCCCGGGGGCAAACCGGGACCTCTTAGAACCTTGGACCAGCCTGGCTCGCGGACGCATCGTCGGCGCGAACGTCACCGAATCACTCTCGGCCGCGCCAACTGGATAGGGCCCGTTTCGCTTATCGCTTGTGCTGGGGGCGGAATACCTTTCCGCCCCCAGCACTTAAGTGCTCTACCCAACCCTTGACCGCCATCCCGCTCGGCGCAGACCAGGAAGAATGAAGGGTGTGCTAGACGCTTTCGTGTAAAAGGGGGTAGTATTCGGAAGGGCGATCAGGAAAGGAAATTGCCGTGGAAGATCTCAACCCCATAGCCGCTAAAGGCGCGCAAAAGATAGCAGAGGCTCAACGACGGTTCTACGAACCGCGTATAGAAAAACTGGTGCAGATTGGCGCGACCCGCGAACTCGCCGAGTACCTCGTCGGCCTCGAAATAAGGGTCGCCCAACTCGAACAGGGGCCGCCCACGAACTGGTAACGGCCCGCGTTACGAGGGACCGTTCACAGGGTCGGGCTACTCCTTATCCGCGCCTTCACGCGGTCGAAGAAAGTGTAGGCGGCTTTGACGGTACAGAGGTCGGCGAAGAGCCGGGGGACGCTGTGGCCGGGGTTCTCTGCCATCGCCGATGCGATAGACTACGCCCGCTGGCTCCTTCCGGCGTCGCTCAGGGAAGCTCCGGCGAAGTGCACAGTTGTGCCCGCGTCAGTAGGACTTCGAGGATGAAGTGCATCGATCATCGGGCCTCACTAACCCACCAGCGAAGATTTGGGTGAGGACAGGGTGGATACCGCCAGGAGTAGCGACCTGTCTCGGACCACCACCAGTGCAACGCCGATGGTGGACGAGTACAGCCGCGACCTGACGCGGATGGCCAAAGAAGGGAAACTCGACCCCGTCATCGGGCGGATCGAAGAAGTCGAGACCATCATCGAGATCCTCTGCAGGAGAACCAAGAACAATCCTGTGCTCATAGGGGATCCCGGCGTCGGCAAGACGGCCATCGTCGAGGGGCTTGCCCAGTGGATCGTCAACGACGAGATCCCAGATACGCTCGCCAATAAGCGCATCCTCGCGCTGGACCTGTCTGGAATGGTCGCGGGGACGCAGTATCGCGGGGAGTTCGAGGAGCGCCTCAAGAAGGTCATACAGGAGGTCCGGGATAACCCGGATGGCCAGATAATCTTTCTCGATGAGCTGCATACCGTGGTCGGAGCCGGCGCGGTAGAGGGCTCCATGGACGCCTCCAACATGCTCAAGCCCGCCCTGGCATACGGCGAGATGCGTCTCGTGGGCGCAACCACGATAGACGAATACCGCAAGAACATAGAGAAGGACGCGGCGCTGGAACGCCGCTTGCAGCCGGTCCTCATCGGCGAGCCCTCCGTTGACGAGGCTATCGAGATCCTGCGGGGCCTCAAGGACCGCTACGAGGCGCACCACTGCGTCAGGATCACCGAAGAGGCAATCGTCGCCGCCGCCGAACTCTCCGACCGCTACGTTACCAACCGCTTCCTCCCGGATAAGGCTATCGACCTTGTGGACCAGGCGTCGGCGAGGGTGCGCTTGCGCGCGAAGATCAAACGCGGGGAGACGAAAGCTCTGGAAGAGGAGCTGAGGAGTCTTCAGAAGGATGACGCGGTCGCCGCCGAGGACTTCGGGAAGACGCAGGAACAGGTGGCCGGCCCGCGCGAGCCGTTCGAGGAATCCGGGGGCGATCGTCGCCCAATGGTGGCGGAGGTGACGGCCGAGGACATCGCCGAGGTCGTCTCTCGGGCCACCGGCATCCCGGTGAGCCAGCTCACCGAGGAGGAGCGTGAGCGCCTGCTGCGCCTTGAAGGCCAGCTCCACGAGCGCATCGTCGGCCAGGAAGAGGCCGTCGAGGCGGTGTCCGAAGCCATAAGACGCGCCCGCGCGGGGCTCTCCGACCCGAACAGGCCCATCGGCAGCTTCCTGTTCCTCGGTCCCACCGGCGTCGGCAAGACCGAGCTTTCGCGCGCGCTCGCCGACGCCCTCTTCGGGGCTGAGGCGGCGACGGTCAGGATAGACATGTCGGAGTTTCAGGAGAGGCACACGGTGTCGCGGCTCGTCGGCGCGCCTCCGGGATACGTCGGCTACGAGGAGGCCGGGCAGTTGACGGAGTCCGTGAGACGCCGCCCGTATTCGGTGTTGCTGCTCGACGAGATCGAGAAAGCGCACCCGGACGTGTTCAACGTCCTGCTCCAGGTCCTGGACGACGGACGGCTCACGGACTCCCAGGGTAGAACCGTGAACTTCAAGAACGCGGTAGTCATCATGACGAGCAACCTCGGGGCGGAGCGCATCAAGGCACACGCCCGGGAAAACGAGTCGTTCGAGGAGCTCAAGGAGGACATGAACCGGCTACTCAGGGACACCCTGCGCCCCGAGTTCGTGAACCGCATAGACGAGGTGATCCTGTTCCGCTCCCTGGGCAGGGACCAGATAGCGGAAATTTCGCGCCTATTCCTCGACCACACTTCGAGACGCCTGAAAGCCCAGGGGATCGGGATCGAGTTCACCGACGCCGCCGTGGCACTGATCGCCGAGGAGGGCTTCGACCCCGAGTTCGGCGCCCGGCCCCTGCGGCGCACCATCCAGCGACGGGTGGATAACGCACTCTCGCGCATGGTCCTCGAAGGTTCGCTCGAACGAGGCGACAAACTGGTCGTCGGCGCCGGGGAAGGCAAGCTTTGCTTCAGGATAATCCACGGAGTGCCCGGCGAGGAGGGAAAGGTAGAGTAGCTACCTAGTCCTTTGCCTTCGAAATTCCTCAGCGTAACAGCAATTGAATTGATTCTATAACAAACGATTGTTTCGTAGTAGAGATAACGAACTAGCTCGGAATTCGATTGTATGGTACCTTGCAAAAGCTTGGGGAAGCGAAGGGAAGGAGGTCAAACCTGTGGCGACCATAAAAATAGGGGGTTGCCCACGTAATAAAAACGGTACTTTGCATATACGGTACTTTGCGAAAGGTTGGGGAAACCAGGAAAGGAGGCAAGCTGGTGGCGAGGGCTAGAGAGAAGCAGATGTCCCAGGTGGTGAGCGAGCTTGGACTGGACAAGCAAAACGGGGGGGCGATAGGTCGTCTGCTCAACCACGGAGGCATCGGGCAAGTCGAGGAGGGATCCGACGGGCGCATGAGCATCCAGGTCCATCTTCCCGAAGATGAGTTGACCTATTCGCCCTCGGTTATCGTCATGCCCCATGCGGGCGAGCTCGAGATCGAGTTCTTCAATGACGACACGAACACTCACTGCGCGATGGTGCCGAGCAATGGTGACTACCAATGGATATGGTTGCCGAACTTTTCACGAGGAAAGGTCAACGTCACCCTCGACGGCCCGGGCTATTACTATTATGGCTCCAATGTAGGCAACGATGAAGGCCGGGGCCTGACGGGGGCAATCGTCGTGATGGGGGACGTTCCGGAAGAGGCCCGCCTCGACCGTCCAGCCCAGCCACGGCCATAGGGGAATAGGGAAAGGAGAACGGGTTGACGCAAGAATATATAGACGCACCGCCGCCCATCAATCTCGGGAATTTGAGTTCCGAGGTCGGGAATGCGCCGCCGGTGGCGAAGGACGTCACGTACGAGCGCATCCTCGATGCCCGCGAGGCGGAACCGGAGAACTGGCTCACCTACTACGGCGCCTACGACGGGCAGCGGTACAGCCTGCTGGACCAGATCAACACGGAGAACGTCAAGCGCCTCGCTCCCGCGTGGGTATTCCAGGCCGGCTCGCACGGCATTCACGCGGGTCCCTCGACGTACGCGTTCGAGGCCGCCCCGCTCGTCGTGGATGGCGTCATGTTCGCCTCGGGCTGGGATGGCTTTGTCTGGGCCATCGACGCCAAGACGGGGCGGCTACTGTGGCAATACAAGCACGCGATCCCGTTCGATGTCTCGCTGTGCTGCGGCAACGTGAATCGCGGGGTCGCCGTGGCGGAGGGGAAGGTCTTCCTCGCCACCCTGAACGCCCACGTGGTCGCGCTCGACGCCGAAAGCGGCGAGATGATCTGGGACACCATACACGGTGACGTTCGGGCCGCGGAGAGCGCCACGGTCGCTCCCCTCGTCGTGAAGGACAAGGTCATCGTAGGGAGCTCCGGCGGGGAGTTCGGGGTGCGCGGCCACCTCGACGCCTACGACATCAACACCGGAGAGCGCGTCTGGCGCTGCTATATGGTACCGAAGCCCGGCGAGCCTGGGTCGGAGACCTGGCCGGAGGAAGGCGAGGCCTGGCAGCGGGGCGGTGGAAACTGCTGGGTCACGGGCACCTACGACCCGGAGCTGAACCTTCTGTACTGGGGGACCGGCAACCCGGCGCCCGATTTTGACGGAGAAGTCCGCGAGGGCGACAACCTCTTCACCGACAGCGTCGTCGCCGTGAACCTCGACACCGGCGAGAAGGTATGGCACTACCAGTTCACTCCGCACGACCTGTGGGACTACGACAGCAACATGGAGAGTATCCTCTTCGAGCAGGACGGGCGCAAGCTACTGGCGCACTTCGACAAGAACGGGTACTTCTTCGTCCTGGATCGCACGAACGGTGAGCTGGTCCGGGTAACACCCTTCGTCGACCGTATCACCTGGGGCGAGATCGACGCCGAAGGCAACGTAACGCCCAGGATATACCCCGAGAAAGAGGGGGAAGAGGTCCACTTTTACCCGGGACCGGCCGGGGCCAAGGAATGGACGCACGCGGCATACAGCCCGAGGACAGAGCTCTTCTACTGCCCGGTGCAGAATGTCGGTGCGACGATCGCGCGGCGGCGCAGGGAGTTCAAGGAGGGCATGCCTTACTGGGGAGCGGCCGTCACCGTGGACGTGGAGGGCATGAGTGGGGCCGTGACCGCCGTCAGTGCGTCCACGAGCGAGGAGGTCTGGAGGTGGGAAACCGACGGCCTTCCGATGTGTGCGTCGGTGCTCGCCACGGCCGGCGACGTCGTTTTCGCAGGCTCACCCTCGGGTGAGCTCAACGCAATAGATGCGCGCACCGGGGAGCATTTGTGGGAGTTCCAGTGCGGAAGCGGCCACCACAGCAGCCCAACGACCTACAGCATTGACGGAAGGCAATACATAGCCGTACCGGTCGGCTGGGGCGCCTGGGTCGAAGGGTTCCTGCCCGGGCTGATGGGGGGGTCCCGCGGATCCTGTATCTTCGTTTTCGCGCTGCCGGAGGAGTAAGCACAGATGCCCGGTACTGGGTGGCGTAGAAGGTACGCCACCCGGTACGAAGGCGGAACGTCTCCGGTTCGGTACGGAGTGGCTCTTGAGCAACGAAGGTCGCTGATATACTGGGTACGATGGAGGTGACTAGCGGGAGATTCGGTAAGGACACGACGAGCCTGCGCGATAAGGTCTAAGTGAAAGGGAGGTGATAGCCATGGAACTCCAGAAGTGGGAGACCCCCGAGTTCGAGGAGATCGGGACCAGCGCTGAGGTGACCGCGTACGCCGGTATCTGGCCGGATTCGGAATAGGCGGACAGGGCGCCGGGCTGAATGGTCCGGCACCCGCACCATCCCCGTCTTGCCGTGGGGCGATCCCGGCCAGGGAGAACGATCGAGGTAAAGATGGAGGATGGGTGTGTGGGTGCGTGTGCTCGGAGCGGCAGCGGGAGGAGGATTTCCGCAATGGAACTGCAGCTGCCCCCAGTGTCGGGCCGTTCGCGACGGTTCGCGGCCCTGTCGTTCGCGCACCCAGTCGTCGGTCGCGGTGAGCGCCGACTACCGGCGATGGTTCCTGCTCAACGCTTCACCCGACATTCGTACTCAGATCGAGTCCTTCCCGGCCCTGCACCCGCGCGAGGTCAGGGATTCTCCGCTGCAGGCCGTGCTGCTCACCGACGCCGAGCTCGACCACACCCTCGGTCTGCTGCTGCTGCGGGAGGCTGGTCGCCTCGAGGTACATGCCACCGCGACAGTTCACGAGACACTCCGCACAGGCACATCACTGCTCCAGACGCTCGGCGCCTACGCTCACGTCGAGTGGCAGACGGTTGCCACAGGGATAGAGGTATCGCTGGCGGAAGGTTTGTCCTACCGGGCCTTCGACGTTCCCACGGACAAGCGGGCGCGTTTCGGAACCGGGGAGGGGGGAGAGGGCGTTGTGGGGTATCGAATCACCGACGGACGCACCGGCCGGGCCCTGGTGTACCTACCGGGCGCACAGGAGTTAACGGCATCGGTGCGTGCCCACCTGGAAGGCTGTACATGCCTGCTCTTCGACGGGACCTGCTGGCAGGACGACGAGTTGATCCGGCTCGGCATCGGCAACAAGACGTCGCGCGATATGGGGCACCTGCCGATCGGCGGCCCCGACGGTAGCCTGGAGCAGCTCGCATCCCTCCCCATCGAGCGCAAGATCTACACCCACATCAACAACACCAACCCCATCCTGCTCGAGGACTCCCCCGAGCGGCGCACCGTCGAGGAGCGCGGGATGGAAGTGGCCGCGGACGGCCTAGAACTGGAGATCTAGCATTGTTGGTGTCTAATACCGAGGGCTTCGTCGCAGCCCTGCGCGCCCAGTCCGACCGCTACCACAGCCGGCACCCGTTCCATACGGCGATGAACGAGGGGCTGCTGGACCGGCGCCAGATCCAGGGCTGGGTGGCCAACCGCTTCTACTACCAGGAGAACATCCCGCGCAAGGACGCCGCCATTCTCGCCAACTGCCCCGACCGCGAGGTACGTCGGCGCTGGATCCGCCGCATCCACGACCACGACGGAACGGCGGAGGAGGAGGGGGGCATCGAGGCCTGGCTGCGCCTGGGCGAGGCCGCGGGGCTGACGCGGGAGGAGATGTGGGACGAGCGGCACGTCGTGCCGGGGGTGCGGTTCGCCGTCGACGCCTACGTCAACTTCGCCCGCACCCGTCCGTGGGTCGAGGCGGTTGCTTCCTCGCTCACTGAGCTGTTCGCGCCGGACCTCATGGCCGAGCGCCTAAAGGCGTTCGAGCGCTTCTACACCTGGATCGATCCCGCGGGCCTCGCCTATTTCCGCGCCCGCCTCACGCAGGCCCCGCGCGACGTGGAGCACGCCCTGGAGGTGGTCACGGAGCACTGCCGGACACAGGATGAGCAGGCACGCGCCGTCGCGGCGCTCTCCTTCAAGGGCGACGTGCTGTGGAGCATGTTGGATGCTATCGACAGGGCCTACCCGGGCAGCGATCGACAGGGGAACGGGTGATCGTATCCACCGGACGATCGTATTCCGGGCATCGAATCCAGCGGACGTGGGGCTACCAATGACCCGGGAGGCGGCGTGAGCATTACGGTACGGCCCACGAATAGACCCCAACTGGCACGACTGATCCGATTGCAGTGGGACCCCGTGCGCGAACAGCACGTGCTGCTGGCGCCGGAGGGCGTGCTGACCCTGAACAGAACGGGCGCGACCATCTTGAACCTCTGCGACGGGGAGCGGACGGTCGAGGAGATCGTAGGGGAACTGCGCGGACGGTACAGCCGCGTGGCCGGCGACGAGGTACGGGCTTTTCTTTCCCGCCTCGCCGCCAAGCGGTGGCTGGAGCTCGGCGATGAGTAGGCCGTTCGGCATGCTGGTCGAGCTCACCTACTCCTGCCCGCTTCACTGCCCGTACTGCTCGAACCCGTTGGCCCTCGCGGACTACCGCGAGGAGCTGACTACGGCGGAGTGGCAACGGGTGATAGCCGAGGCGCGGGCTCTAGGCGTCTTGCAGCTCCACCTCTCGGGCGGCGAGCCGCTCGTGCGCCGCGACCTCGAGGAGATCGTGGCCAGCGCCCGCGGGCTGGGCCTGTACACCAACCTCATCACGAGCTCCCTCGGCCTCACCCCCAGCCGGGCGGAGGCGCTCAAGGCCGCAGGCCTCGACCACGTGCAGATCAGCATCCAGGCCGACAGTCCGGACCTCTCCGACCGCATAGCCGGCACCCGTTCCTACGAGCGAAAGATCGAGGCGGCCCGTCTGGTCAAGAAGCTCGACTGGCCGCTCACCATGAACGTGGTCCTCCACCGCCACAACATCGACAGGACCGGCCGCATCCTCGATCTGGCCGAGGGGTTGGGTGCGGACCGGATCGAGCTGGCCAACACTCAGTACTACGGCTGGGCCTGGCGCAACCGCGCGGCGCTGCTGCCCACCAGGCGCCAGCTCGACGAGGCCGAGGCGGTGGTACGCGCCGCCCGCCAGCGGCTAGGGGGGAAGATGGAGATCATCTACGTAATCCCCGACTACTACAGCAAGTATCCCAAACCGTGCATGGGCGGCTGGGGCCAGAAGCAGCTGACGGTGACGCCCGACGGGCGCGCCCTGCCCTGCCCCGCGGCTCACACCCTCAATCTGCCGCAGGCCACCGTGCGCGAGCATTCGCTGGCGTGGATATGGGAGGAGTCGCCCCTCTTCGAGAGCTTCCGCGGGACGGACTGGATGCCGGACCCCTGCCGCAGCTGCGACCGCCGCGAGATCGACTTCGGGGGTTGCCGCTGCCAGGCGTTCCAACTCACCGGCGATGCCGCCAGGACCGATCCCGTCTGCCACCTCTCGCCCGACCACGGAATCGTCGCCGAGGCGGTACGGGCCGCCAACGAGGGCGCCGAGCCGGGCGCAGAAGAACTTGTACCCCGCGTCCGGACGGTCCACCGTGCGTAAGGAGCCCGGCGCGGCTCGCGCAAGTGGGACGTTGGTGCTCATGGACCGGCGGCTTGGAGCCTGAAAGGAGTGTGTTGTGACCTTGATATCGCTTCTCGTCCTCGGTCTTGTCCTCAGCCTGGACAATGCCCGGTTGGCGATTGCGCTAGGGGCTTTCAGGCTCAGCTGGAGGCGCGCACTCCGGATCGCGGTCGTGTTCGGGTTGTGGGACGGCTTCTCGCCCCTTGTGGGTCTGCTGATCGGGAGATACTTCGGGGAGGAGATCGGCGAAGTGGCCGACTTCGTAGGACCGATCGTGCTGCTCGTGTTTGGCCTGTACCTCGTCATTCGGAGTCTGCAGACCGAAGCACCGGAGGAGATGGATGAGCGTTGGGTGCTCTTCGGTATCCCTCTATCTCTAAGCCTGGATAACCTGCTCGCGGGCACCGGCCTGGGGATGCTTGGCTTTCCTCCGGTGTTCACGGCGGCGATCTTTGGCGCTATGACGGCCTTGACGACGTTCGCTGGCCTGCAACTCGGGGGTGTCGTCGCCCGCTTCGTACCCATCCGCGCCGATCTCCTCAGCGGTCTGGGGCTCTCGATCATGGCGGTCGTGCTGGCGCTAGGATACTAAGAGTCGGACGGGTTGGCTCGCGCCTGCGCTGGCCATCTATCCCTGCCAGCCTTCCTGTCGGGCTCGGTGTCTTCGCCGCTAACGCTTGGCTAGACGGCTTCGTGTAAAAGGGGGTAGCATTAGGAAGAACGATCGAAAGGGGAGTTATCGTGGACGACCTTAATCCCATAGCCGCCAGAGGCGCACAAGAGATAGCAGAGGCCCAACGACAGCGTTACGGGCCGCGCATACAAGAATTGGTGCAGACGGGCGCAACTCGCGAACTTGCCGAGTACCTTGTCGGTCTCGAAATAAGGATCGCGAAACTCGAACAAGGGTTGCCCACAAACCAGTAATGATCCACGGGACGCCCGACCTTGCGTGGGGGCGTACCTGGCCAGAAACCTCCTGGCTCGTGCGTGCGGTAAGGTCGGCAGAATCTCTCTGAGCCCTTCTATCTGCCTGCGGTGGGCCGGGCGAAACCACGAGCCTCCGGCACGCTTCCCCTCCCACGGCACCATGCATCCCCGCGAGGCGAAGAGGACGGGTGGAAAAAAGCGCACGGGACGCGCCGAACCGACCGAAGACGGGGCCAACCGAAGCTGGTGCGCGTGTGGACCGGGCATGGCGAGTACTAGGTGATCAGCCCGCTAGTCCTGTTTGTTCGGTTCTTCGGCCACCGAACGCGCCGGGGAGACCGGTACGGCCGCGAAGGGAGGCTAAGGCCGAAGCCTCTAGCCTCCCTCGGAGATTCGTACGTTTCGCTGGTGTCGCATTAGGCGGGGATCATGCCGTGCGGGTTGAGGACGTACTTCTTTGCCGCGCCCTTGTCGAAGTCCTTGTAGCCCTGCGGGGCCTCGTCGAGGGAGATCACCGTGGCGTTTACGGCCTTGGCGAT
>CADCUW010000131.1:0-3049 GCA_902805985.1 uncultured Rubrobacteraceae bacterium | reverse complement strand
CTTGTCGTGCAGGATGCTCATCATCAGGCCGCGGTTGTACTTCATGACCGGGCACTGGCCCGTGAAGAACGCGTGGCTCTTGGCCCAGCCGAGACCGAACCTTATCTTCAGTGTCCCCTCCTGCGCCCCACCGCCACCTCGCCCGGACCTTTGTAGGCCACTATCCTGTTGTCGGCCATTAGATAGGGTTCCTTTCCTCGGAACCTTTGTCCCCTGCATTACGCAGATCCTCCATCACAGCGCCGCCACTCCCGCCTCGGCCACCTCCTGGTCTTGGTCCACAGTGCCGCCGCTGACGCCGATGGCGCCGGCGACCTGACCATCCTCGCGCGTGAGCAGGATGCCCCCGGCGAAGTTGACCACCCGCCCGCCGTTGGTCGTTTCGAGACCGTAGAGCGGCTGGCCGGGCTGGGTCATTTCGGCGAGGTCTTGGGTAGCCATCAGGAAAGAGACCGCAGTGAAGGCCTTGTCTATGGCGATGTCTATGCTGCCCAGCCAGGCATCCTCCATACGGGCGAACGCCTTCAGTTGCCTGCCGTTGTCCATAACGGCGACGTTCATCGGCTGCCCGATCTCCTCCGCTTTCCGCGTGGCGGCCCGGATGATCTCCTGGGCCTCCTCCAACATGATGGTCGCCCTGCCGTCTGTCGCCACGGTGGTTCCTCCTCTGTCATCGTTCTCGCCGTCTCTGCGTGACCAGTGATCTCTCGTTACCCCGGTTTCGGCCAACTCTAACGTCGCCGCTTGGCCCACGAACTCTACGTGCCGGTTCACGGCGTAGAGGGCCTGGGGGGCGACCAGGAAGACCGAGAGCGCCTCGTCGTAGACGTAGCGGTCGAGCCGGGTCGCGAGCTCCGACTGGCGCTCGGCGTCGATCTCGGTCGCGAAGGCGCCCATCAGGTCCTCGAACTCTTTCACCGGTGGCCCTGCCCGGAACGGCCCGTCGCCGACAAAGTACGCCCCGTGAATAAACTCCGGCGGCGCGTCGGAACTGAGGTCGATCCAGGAGTGCACGAGCACGTCGAACGGTAGCTCCATGACCTTCTCCACGAGCGCGTGCTGCGCGGCGAGCAGTCCCTCGTCAGGGACGATCCTGAGGCCCACTTCCAGGTCCAAGGACCTGCGGAAGTCCTCGGCGAGCATGTTCGCCACCGGCTCGACGTCGGTGGTGGCGGCCAATCTCAAGGCCCTCTCCTCCGGCCAGCCGGCCTCCTCCATGAGCCTTCGCGCCTCTTCCGGGTCGTGCGGGTAGGGCTCGGCGCCCGAGAAGCCGCCAGCGCAGGGCGGGGTGAGCCCTGAGAGCGCGTGGGCGTATCCGGCGAACCGCTCCCGGACCACGCGGCCACGGTCCACGGCCAGGTTCAGGGCGCGACTCGCGCGGAGGTCCTTCAGGGGAACGTCGTCCGCGAAGCGGTTGATCACGCCGGTCACTATGCGCATCGCGTCAACGGCGTGGAGCCGGGCGTGCTCGGAGCCTTGGATCCTCCCGGCGTCCGAAGGATCTACCTCGGTCACTATGTCTATCTCGCTCTCGGTGTCGCACACTTAGTCCAGCGCCCGGGCGTGCGGGACATTGTTGCGGAAGACGACTTTCTCCAACCTGGGGCCGCGCTCCTTGTTCCAGTGGTCGGTGTCGGCTTCCAGGACAAGGCGATCGGTGCGCGGCTGGTCCCTATCCAGCCACACGGCGGCGAGCGGCCGAGCGTCGACCATGGCCACCTCGTTCTCCAGGGAGGAGTAGCCCTCGACGAGGGTGAACGGTCCGGAGCCCCACGGGCCCGGGGCGTCGATCACTCACCTGTGGCCTTCGCCGGTGCCGTTCTTCCGGTAGCCGAAGCCCTCCTCCCAGAAGCGCGTGCTCGGCACATGCATCCCGCGAAACTTGCCCAGGACGAGCCCGTCAGTCTCGGGGAAGCGCAGGCGCACCTTGTGCTCGTCCACAACCTCGGCCATCGCCTCCGGGTGGAAGTTGAGCGAAGTGCCCGGCGGATGCGGCGCCTTCCAGCGCTGCACCCCGTCGAGAGCGCGCTTGACGTGTTGGGTGTTCAGATCCTCGCCGTCCTGAAAGCGCAACCCCCGGCGCACGTCCACCTCAAAGGTCTTCTCATCCGCCCACCGCGAGTCCTCCATCACCGCGCCCACGATATGGCCTCGCTCGTCGGTGCGGACCGGCTCCTCCATCGTGTTCCACGTGATGAACAACCAGTTGAGCGGGTTCGGGTCCACGATGTCTACGGTGCCCGCCGGCCCGCGCTGCCGTCATGGTCTGCCGCGAGACTCGATCTACCACCAGACATTCCTTCCCCTCGACGCATCTGACTCACTGTCTCAGGGTCAGGGCTACCATCGCCTCCGTCCCGCGCAATCTAACCCGCGCGGTCGGGGCGTCAGACTCGCGTCGAAGCGCCCTTCGATTGAGCGACCGGACAACGGGCCAAGCGGACCGCGGGGTTCGAGTACTCCTCGCGCGAAGAACACACGCCAAGGAGATCGAGCGGTAGCAAGGTCCTTACGCGGCCGCTAGGCATTACGAACCGTCTAGAAATCCCCTTCCGCGCCTCGGGTGTGTAACGCCCCGGGACTGTCGAGGGGGCGGTCACCCGACCGCCAGCATCCGGAGCTCGGGGCGGGCGCGCAGCTTCCGCAGCCCGAGCCGTGAGCGCCCCTTGACGGTGCCCAGCGGCAGGCCCAGGCGCTCGGACACCTCCAACTGCGTCAGGCCCTCCCAGTGGAGGAGCGCGAGCACCTCGCGCTGCTCGCGCGGGATGTCCCGGAGGGCTTCGCGCACCCGAGCCCGTTTGTGGTTACCCCAGGCTTCGGAGAAGGCCTCGTTCGGCTGGTTCCTCGGGGCCTCGGCCTCGGCCTCCTCCCGCGTCCTGCGGCGGCTCGCGGAGGACCGGAGCCCGTCCACGCCGCGGTTGTGGACGATGGATAGTAACCAGGTCTTCACGCTGCCCCTGTGGGGCCGGTAGGTGCCCGCCGAGCGCCAGGCCTTCAGGAAGGCCTCCTGGGCGAGGTCCTCGGCGGCCTGCCTCTCGCCCGTCATACG
>CADCUW010000130.1 GCA_902805985.1 uncultured Rubrobacteraceae bacterium | reverse complement strand
CCGATGGGGCCGGACGCGGCCCATACCGGAGCCGCGACGACCGACCCGCTGACCGTGGTGGTGAGTCCCGCCTCCGGCGCGGCCCCGGGCTCCACCTCCCTCTACGAAGACGCCGGCGACGGCTTCGGCCACGAGAGCGGAGAATACGCCCGGCGCGAGGTATCTTGCGAGGCGTCGGAGAACCGTATAACCGTCCGTTTCGGGGCGCGCGGGGGCTCGTTCGTGCCGCAGAGGGAGACGATCCATCTGGAGTTGCGCGGGGTCGAGTCGGCGCGGGGCGTCTCGGTAAACGGCGAGGGCGCCGGGTCGAGGGCGACGGAGGGCGGTCTCATGGTGACCCTGCCCGAGACAGGTGGGGAAACCGTTGTAGAAGTGGTCCTGTAGCGAGGTCCGGGGGATTGCGGCGGGTGCTCCGTTCGGCCCTGATCCTGCTCGGCGGCCTCGCGGCCGGGTACCTGGGCCTCTGCGTGCTCGTCGTCTTCAGGATGACCTCCGCGAGGCCCCGGAAGCCCGGGGTAACGCCCACGGGCGCCGGCCTCGACTACAGAGACGTCGGGGTCACGAGCACCGACGGCGTCCGCCTCTCCGGCTGGTGGATACCGGCCGGTGACTCCCGCCGCGCCGCGATCCTCGTCCACGGCTGGGGCGGGGCCAAATTCGACGAGCACGTCCTGAAGACCGCGCCCGTCTACCACCGCGAGGGCTACAACGTGCTCGTCGTAGATCTCCGGGCGCATGGGGAGTCCGGCGGGGGACGCCGCACGCTCGGCTACCGCGAGACGCGGGACGTCCTCGGGGCGCTCCTCTGGCTCCAAGAGCGCGGCTACCGGCCAGAGGACACGGTGCTCCACGGATGGTCGATGGGAGGGACGACCGTGGTCCGGGCGGCGCCAGGGACGGGGGTCGCCGCGATCGTGGAGGAGGCCGGGTACGCGGACCTTCCGCGCCTGCTCGAGCGGGCCATACCCAGGATCGCCGGCCTCCCCCGGCTCTTCGTGCCCGGAGTCCTGCTCGCGGGCAAGATCTGGCCGGACCTCGATCCCTGGTCCGTCCAGCCCGCGCGCGAGGCCTCGAAACTCTGGAAGGCGGGCGTGCCGCTCTTCGTCATCCACTCGACGGAGGACGGCATCATCCCCGTCGAACACGCGAAGATGTTCGCCGCGGCGCACCCGGGGGCCAAAGTCTGGATCATGGATGGCTACGACCACGTCGAGGCCTTCGCCCATCCCGAGTACGAGGAGAGGCTGAGAACCTTTCTCCGGGAGTCCAGGGAAGAAGGCCAGGGACGGTGAACCCTCCCTGATACCTGGAGAGCGGTCCGGGTTCTAGGTGCCGATCAGGGCCCGCAGGCTCGGGTCGGTAAAGTCTCGGGCGACCATGAAGACACCGGCCTCGCGCAGCCTGTCCGGTTCCTGGGTGGAGGCGATGCCGACGGTGGGGATACCGGCGCCCAAGGCCGAGGCGATGCCGGAGAC
>CADCUW010000129.1 GCA_902805985.1 uncultured Rubrobacteraceae bacterium | reverse complement strand
TTTATCGTCAGCACGGTAGCGATGATCGCGCTGCTCTACCTGGTGGCCACCCGGCTCTTCTCGGAGGCCGCCAGCCAGGGGGGCGCCACGCAACAGGTCTTCCGCACGCTGGCTTACCTGACGATCGTGCTCTGGTCTCTCTACCCCATCGTGTGGCTGATAGGCACGGAGGGCTTCGCCGCGGTGGGCTCGACCACGGAGGTCCTGCTCTTCCTGATCCTGGACATTCTCGCCAAGATCGGCTTCGGCATCCTGCTCCTCACCAACCGCGAGGCCCTCAGCGAGGCCGGAGGCGGGGGCGGAGGCGCGGTCCAGGCCAGCCGGGTGCGCTAAACTTTCCGTACACCTCGACTCAGGCGGCGGGGCCCTTCGGGGCCCCGCTTTTTTCTGTGCCGGTGGCCCCTCTATTGCTGGAAACCGCGGGTGATGTGCGCTAGCGTTGTGGCGTGGGGAAGAGAGGGAACGGCAAGACGAAGAAGGGCTTCGCGGAAGGGGCGAGGAGGCTCCGCCGCCGCGCGGAGTGGCTGACCGCGATCCTGGTCCTGCTCTCCGTGCCGACGCTCTGGTTCTTGCTCCAACAGGTGGGCTCCGAGGCCGTCTCCCCCGTAGCCAGCCCCGAGACGCAGGCGATGATCTCCCCGCCGAGAGCGCCCGAGGCGGCGCGGAGCGAGGACGTCAATAGATGCAACGACCCCCTGGTCCTGGTCGACCGGGAGCACGACCTACCCGCGGACTACGCGCCGGACGACCTCGTCTCCCTGCGGGACCTCGGTGTCCCGATCCTTGGTAGGGACGCGCTGCTCCGGCGCGAGGCGGCGGGGAACCTCGAACGCCTCGTGGCGTCAGCCGCGGCCGTCGGCGAGGAGTTGACGGTGACCTCGGCCTACAGGTCCTACGAGGACCAACGCGCCTCGTACGCCAGGCTCGTCAGCATCTACGGCAGGAGGGCGGACAAGACCAGCGCCCCTCCCGGCCACAGCCAGCACCAGCTCGGGACCGCGGTGGACTTCACCAACGCCGCCGTAGGCTACGAGGTGCGACGGAACTTCGGGCGGACGAGCGCCTCTGTGTGGCTCCAGGACCACGCCCACGAGTACGGCTTCGTACTCGCGTATCCCCGAGGCGGGGGGTCGGATACGGGGTTCCACTGGGAACCCTGGCACTACCGCTACGTCGGCGCCGAGAACGCGCGGCGCGTCCGGGAGGGCCCGCTCGACCTGCAAGGCTACCTGGTGCGGGAGGGCGTGCTGCCGAGCTGCTAGCGAAGCAGTCGACGAGATTTAGCCTAGACCGGGGCCGTCGAGGCCGGTATGCTGCGTCCGTGGACGACGTTGCGGCATGGAAGCAGATCGAGGGCTGGAGAGAAGACCCGTCTTCGGTGGCGATCCTCACCGACATAGACGGCACGCTCGCCCCCATCGTGCCCACGCCGGATCTGTCCGAGGTGCCGGGGGAGCTTCTCGGTCTCCTGCGGGAGCTTAGCGGGAAGTACCTCCTGGTAGCCGGCATCAGCGGAAGAAAGACACAGGACGCCTTCGACCTCATCGGGCTGGACGAGGTCGTCTACTTCGGCAACCACGGGTTCGAGATCCTGCGCGACGGCGAGGTCGAGGTGATCCCGGACGCCCTGCCGTTTCTCGAGAGGGTCAAGGAGTTGGAGAGCCGCGCCAAGGAGGAGCTGGCCCCGCTCGGGGCATTCGTCGAGGAGAAGGGGATCACGGCGAGTATTCACTACCGGAACGCCCCGCCGGAGGTCGGCGAGCGGTGCGTCGCCTTCGTGAAGGCCGAAGGGGAGCGTCTGGGCTTGAGGATCACGGTCGGCAGGGGTGTTGTCGAGGCCCGTCCCCCGATCCGGGCGGACAAGGGCACCGCCGTCCGCGCCCTCGTCGAGGAGTACCGCCCGAGGAAGGCGATGTTCCTCGGGGACGACACCACCGACCTCGACGCCTTCCGCGAGCTCGTCGCGCTGCGCAAGGAGGGTACGCTAGAGGAGATCCTGCGGGTCGGCGTGCGCAGCGACGAGGGCCCGCCCGAGATCGTCGCCGAGGCAGACATAGTGGCGGAAGACGTCGAGGGCGTCGGCGAGGTCTTGCGGGTTCTGGCCCGTTGACTCAGCCCGCGGTCCCTAACCGCCCGAGCACAGCCGACATTGGAAAGGCTAGGACCACGCCCTCCACCGCGCCCAGCGCGCCACCGGCCGCGACGGTGAGGGGCAGCCTGGACGATACTTCCAGGAGCCGCTCCGCCGTCGTCAGTGGGCTACTGTACAGTACCACTCCGGCGTAGGCCAGGAAGAGGCTCAGCGACGCGCCCCCGAGGCAGACCGCAAGCACCATCACGCCGTACCGGGCAAAGAACGTTCCATGCAGCTCTCTCCGGGCAAACCTGAGAAAGACGCCCGAAACAACCAGGCCCGCAACAACGGCGCACAGAGCGTAAAGGGCATTGTGCGGCCACCACGGGTCCAGATTCAAGATAAAGGCGGTTCCGAGCTCCCCGTCTCCGGCGAGGCTGACCAGGAACACGTTCGTCAGCCCCACGAGGACGGTCGAGATCCGCACGACCGCGGCCACGGGCAGCCTACCCGTTCCGCGCGACCGTATGGTCCCCGAACATCCCGAGCACCCCGGCCAAGGGAAACCCGAGAACTACCCCCTCGACGGCACCAATGGCCCCACCGACTGTTGCGGCGAAAAGGGCGATGGAGGCGAACTCGGAGGGGCTGCTAGGCACGTATACATCCGTGCCTAGTACGATCGTGGAGAAAACCAGCAGGGGACCCAGAATCGCGCCGCCGAGACAGACCGCCATCACCGTCAGGCCGTAGCGGCCGAAAAAGCCCCCGCGGAGCCCCGAACGCCCAAATCTTAGGAACGCACCCGAGACCAGTAGCCCGACCACGATCCCGGTAAGCGCGTAGAGGACCGTTTGGGGCCATTGCTGAAGCTCCCAATCGAACGGCCCCATAGAATCATCATCGCCGAGCAAGTTGTACAGGATCGTATTAGTGAGCCCCAGTATTACCGCCACGGTTGGCAGCAAAGTCCGCATGGCTCCCTACCCGTCCCGCACGGGCGTCGGGCTTCCGAAAACTCCGAGCAACGACGCAAGGGGAAGGCCAGGGTAAGTTCCTTCGACGACCCCCAGTATGCCCCCCGCCGCGGCAGGGAAGGCGACGTCGAAGAGTATCCCCAAGCCCTGCGGCATGGGCACGCTCTCGTCGAGCAGGATGATCGAACCGTGCCAGAACACGCTGAGGATCGCCCCTCCGCCGCAGATCGCCGCCCACATGAGCAGGTAACGGGCGAAGGAGCCTCCACGAAGTTTGCGGTCCGCGAACAAGAGCAGCGCGCCGGAGACGAGCAGGCCCGCCAGAACGGCCGCGAGCATGTGGGCCGTGAACAACGGGCCAGTTTGGATCTTCCAGACGAAGGGACCGCCCCGCGGGCTATCACCATACCCGCTAATTAGAAAGGCGTTGCAGAGCCCGACAGCTACCGCCGCGATCGGCAGGAAGAGCCGCATGACCTCTTACCTGTTCCGCTGCCGGTAGGCCTCGATGTCTTTAAGTTGCGTCTCGACCCAGTCCTCTATGGTGTTCTGCATGACGGTCTCCCTGAGACCGTCTCCCCTCTCCTTGCGCTCCTCGTCTGGCATGGTCAACGCCCTATGTAGGGCGTCGGCCTGCTCGTCGAGGTCGTAGGGGTTGACCGTGAGGGCGTGCTCGCCGAGCTCCTCGTGGGCGCCGGCGTACTCGGAGAGGACGAGCACGCCGTCCTTCTCGTTGACGACGGCGGCTTCCTTGGCGACGAGGTTCATGCCGTCGCGGACGGCGTTGACGAGGAGGGCGTCGTAGTTCTTGTAGGCGGCGACCGAACGGGGGAAGTTATCCATCATGAAGAGTTGTATGGGGGTCCAGTCGTCGGTCCCGTGCTCCTCGTTTACCTCTTCCGCGGTCCTTCCCACGGCCTCCACGTAGGCCGCGTACTCGGGGATGTCGCCACGGGAGGGCTGGAGCTGGGCCAAGAACGTGACCTCCCCCTTCATCTGCGGGTGGCGTTCGAGCATCCTCCCGTAGGCCTCGAAGCCGCGAACAACGTTCTTGGAGAGGTCGGTCCGGTCCACGCGCAGCAGGAGCTTGCCGGGGAGGCCCTTGACGAACTCTTCCTGTTCCAGCACGGCCTCGCTGCCGGCCAGCTCCTCGAACTCGGCAGGGTCTATGGAGATCGGGTAGGCCCGCACCCACGTCTCGCGCCCCCCGTACCGGACGGTGCCGTTCTCCGAGTCGGTCTCGGCGCCGAGGACTCTGGCGGCGGTCTGCATGAAGTTGCGGGCGTATCCCTGCGTGTGGAAGGCGACGACGTCGGCGGAGAGGAGACTCTCCAGGATACCCTTCCTGATGTAGCTCGGGAGCACCCCCCAAAGGTCCGGCTCCGGCCAGGGGATGTGGACGAAGAGGGAGATGAAGGCGCCTGTGACCCCCTCCTCAAGCTCCTCGCGCACGAAGAGCGGCGTCATGTAGAGCTGGTAGTCGTGGAGCAGTATCTGTGGAGCCGGGCTGTCCCCGACGGTCTCGGCGACGGCCCTGGCGAAGTTGCGGTTGACGGGGACGTATCCGCTCTCCCAAGCCTCCCGCGTGTCGTCGCCGAGGCGCGGCGAGCGGGGCAGGTCGTAGAGGCCGTGCTGGACGAACCAGAGCAGCGGGTTCGCGAGGGTGTTGTACATAAGATCGTAGGCCGCCGCGTCGTGCTCGACGAAGACGACGCGCAGGTCCTCGACCTCGTAGGGGGCCGGCTCCTTCGCTACCGCTGCATCCTCGTCGCTCTGGGCAGAGGCGATCCAGACCACCCCCTCCCCCCGCCGCACGACCGCGTTGAGCGCCGTAACCAGCCCGCCGGCCCCCCGCGAGTGGTCTCTCTCCCCGTCCTCCCCGAGGGAGAACGTCACAGGCCCCCGGTTGGAGACGACGATGGTCGGCCCCCGCTCACCCTGCGTCATAGTGATCCTCCCTTCGGGCTCCGCTTTCAGCTTTGCTTACGGCCGGCGACCCCCGGGAACATCATACAGTCCTTGGGAGGAAAAGCTGCTGGTGCGGTTCGCGAGGCGGACCGCTTAGGAGCCGATCAGCTTCGCGTAGAGGGCGAGGTTGTCGCGGAGCTGGCGGGGCATCAGGAAGTTCTCCCGGACGTGCTCCTTGCCCTGGCGTCCTATGGCGCGGGCGAACTCGTCGTCCTTGAGGATCTTGACGCACGCCTCGGCGGCCTCCGGGATGGTGTCTACCAGGATGCCGCCGCCCGAGGCGACCTGCATCGGGATGCCGCCGACCCTGCTCGCGACCATCGGCCGCGCCTTCCAGAGGGCTTCCGCGACCACGAGGCCGAAGCCCTCGCGGATGGATTTCTGGATGACAACGTCGGCTATGGACTGGAAGGCGTTGACCTCGATGGCACCGACGTTGGTGAGGTTCGAGAACAGGAAGATGTCCTTGTCCCCGTCGGCGTAGTTGACGGTCTTGTTCCAGTAGTCCCAGCCCTCGGGGTCGTCGTGGGCCATCGACCCTATAAGGACTAGCTGTACCCCCGGCACCTCTTCCTTGACGGCCCGGTAGACGTCTATGACCCCGAGTGGATCTTTCCACGGGTCGAAGCGGGAGACCTGCGTCAGGAACGGCCTCTCCGTGTCGACCCCGAACTGGCTGACGATATAGCGGGAGTCGTCGACCGAGAGGGCCATGTTCTTCGGGCTCAAAGGGTCGATGGCGGGCGGGATGAGGGTGAGGCCCGGCAGGCTCACGTCCGGCGGGGTGTACTCGGCCATCGTGTATATCTGGGCGTCGTAGTCCGTGACGTACGGCAGCAGGTAGTCGAGCACCTGCCGGTTCGGCGTCGAGGTGTCTATGTGGCAGCGCCAGATCCAGTTCGTCCGCGGCGAGAGGCCTTCGGCGAAGTGCTTGATAAGGGCCGGCTGCGGGTCGTGTACGAGCACGACGTCCCACTCCTCGCCGCTCTCCACGAGTGCGGCCGCCGACTGGCGGTTGTACTCCTCGTAGATGGCCCGCCCCTCGACGGTCAGGTCGTAGTCGGCGCCCTGCAGCGCGTTGTGGAAGCCCTTGGTGACGTTGAAGAATGCCTCCGCTCCGAACATGATGTCCCACTCGGTCTCGATACCGACGTCCCGCATGAGGGGCACGAGGGTGTAGAGGATCTCCGCGACCCCCCCGCCGAAGCTGGTCGCGCTGACGTGCAGCACGCGCGCGCCGTCCAGGCGCTTGCCGAGCTCGACGACCTCGTCGTACAGCTCCCTGCGGATGATGCTACGGTAATCTGCGAGCGACTTGTTGCCGGGGTTTACGCGTTGCAGCACGAATTATCCTCTGTTCAGTGGTCGTGTGTGTATACGGGGCCCATGGCCTGGCGGATAACTGTATACGAAAAAAAGGACGAAATACAACTGGCCCCGGGACGGCGAGCCGGAGAGACCGGGCAGACCACCGCCCCGTCTCTATTCTACGCCTCCCGGCCGCCCGGTTCGCTGGCGCGGCGGACCATCTTCATCCGCGTGCCGTCGCCCTTCGAGTCCAGGATCAGCTCGTCGACCAAGTTCTCTATGACCGTCAGGCCGAAGCCACCCTGCTCGTCGGGCTCTCCTGTCAGGTCCGAGCGCTGGAACCCGCCCCCGGCGTCGGTGACCGTAACCTCCACGGCACGCCCGATCACGCGGTACTCCACCTCGTAGGTGTCCACGGCGGCGTGCCGGATCACGTTGGTCACCGCCTCCGTGACGGCGAGCTTCAAGTCGTAGACGTCTTCGGGCTCGAACCCCGCCAGCCTCCCGACCTGGCCGGCCACCAGCCTGGCGAGCATCACGTACTCGGCGCTGCTCGGCAGGACCAGGGAGACCGGATCCAGCCCCCCGACCTCCTCATTTCTCGTTTCGGCGATCTCGCGCTCCATCGGACCTCGCGGTCTTCCGGACCCCCCCACACGCACTCACGGAGTGGTTCGCCGGAAGCGTCTCTCTGCAACTCCGAGACAGGTCTTACCCAGATGTAAACGACGTTAACCTGTAACGTACGCGCGGGCTATATTCGGCGGCCTACGAGGACTGGTCGCCGCGCGGCGGAGCCTCCGAAGGGGTCTCTCCCGCGACATCGCCGTTCACGTCTCCGTCCGGCGTCACCGACGAGCCGTCCCCGACGGCGTCCTCGTAGAGGCGCTTGGCCTCCTCTTCCTCGAGCCTGGCCGTCCGGGACCTCTCGCCCGAGCTGTCCTGTCCCTCCAGGAAGGGCCTGAAGAGGTCCAGCGGAATGGGCAGGATGATCGTGGAGTTCTGGTTGACGG
>CADCUW010000128.1 GCA_902805985.1 uncultured Rubrobacteraceae bacterium | reverse complement strand
GCCGGGTTGCTCGTACTCGAGGTCTCCTCGTTTCATCTGCATTACATGGCAGAGCCCGGCTTCGAGGTCGCGGCGCTGTTGAACGCGCGCCCGGATCATATGGACTGGCACGCCTCCTTCGAGGAGTACCGCCGGGACAAGCTGCGCGTCTTCGAGGGCCAAGGGCCAGAAGACCTGGCCCTCGTCGCGGCGGACGACCCTGTGGGGCTCGACGCGGCGCCGGATCTTTCGGGCGAGGTGCTGGTAGTCGGCGAGGGCGAGACGGCGGTCCGCGATGGACGCCTCTACCTGTCCGGCAACGAGTTGGCGCGCGCCGACGAGCTCTCGTTCGGCGGGACGCACAACTACTCCAACGCGTTGTTCGCCGCGGCCGCGGCGGAGCGGCTGGGTGTCGCGATCCCTGAGATCCGGGAGGGTCTGCTCGCCTACCGGCTCAAGGCCCACCGGATGGAGATCGTGGCCGAGGTTGGCGGCGTGGCCTACGTGGACGACTCGAAGGCGACCAACCCGGCGGCCGTCGCGGCGGCGCTCGGTGGCCTGGACCGGCAGGTAGTCCTGATCCTCGGTGGGTCTGAGAAGCACACGGACTTCGCGGAGATCCTGCCCCACCTCGGAGGATGCCGCGCCGTCCTGTGCCAGGGGGAGGCCGGACCGCGCATCGCCGGGCTTCTCGAAGACAGGGGACACGGGGACCTCGTCGAGCGGTTGGCGGATCTCAGGGCGGCCGTGGTACGGGCCGCGCAGCTTGCGAGACCGGGCGATGCGGTCCTGCTCTCGCCGGGGTGCGCGAGCTTCGACCAGTTCGCCGGGTACGCGGAGCGCGGCGAGGAGTTCGCGCGCCTCGTCCGCGGGCTGGTGGAGGAGCGCGGGGTCGTCCGCCGGTGACGGCGCTCAGGACCAACCTGTTCTTCGTGGCGCTCGGCCTCTCGTTGCTCGGGGTCGTAATGGTTTACTCGGCGACGTGGCGCTTATCGGGGACGGATTTTCTGCTCGTTCGCCTCGCGCATCTGGCGCTCGGGGTCGGAGCCTTCTTCGTGGTGAGCCGCATCCGTTACACGGTGTGGAGGAAGTACGCCAACATAGTTTATGGGGTCGTGCTGGTGGGGCTCGTGCTCGTCCTGATCCCGGGCATAGGCATGAGGGTCAACGGCTCCAGCCGGTGGCTCGACGTTGGGTTCATGAGCCTGCAGCCCTCGGAGTTCGCGAAGATCGCGGCCGTCGTCTACCTGAGCTGCGCCCTGGCGCGCCTGAAGTCCGGCTCGGGGCTGCCCATAAAACCGCTGGCCGCCGTCGGGGTTCTCTTCGTGCTCGTCCTGGTCGAACCGGACTTCGGCACCTCGGTCATCCTCCTGACGGGCGTTGCGGGGGCGCTGTGGGCGTCGGAGGTCAGGACAAAGGACCTCCTGCTCTCGGGCGCCGCGGGCGTCGTCGCCCTGGCGGCGGTCATGCTGCTCGCCCCGTACCGGCGAGAGAGGTT
>CADCUW010000127.1:4323-7347 GCA_902805985.1 uncultured Rubrobacteraceae bacterium | reverse complement strand
TCGCCCCCCTGCACCATGAAGTCCTTTATGACCCGGTGGAAGGTGGTCCCGTCGAAGTAACCGTCCCTGGCGAGGAAGACGAAGTTGTTGACCGTCTCCGGCGCCTCCTCAGCGAAGAGCCGCACCCTCACCGTTCCCTGGCCCGTGACGAGGACCGCGTAGTAGTCGTAGCCCGGCTTGAGCGCCATCTCGGGCGGCCGGTCGTAGCTCTTCTGGGCCATGGGGCCTCCTCTACCTGACGACTTGACTTCCTCTACCCTATCACGACGCAACATCCGGTAACCGCGGCGTTGCGGACGGCTGGTGAGCAAATGTGCCCCAGGGGGGATGCGGTGGACTTCTGCTCACCGTAAAATCTCTTGGTCGTCCGTTTGTCGGACGTCGTTGCCGTGTCTAACGCAAAATCTCTCGGGGTGCTGTGAGGGAAACCAGAACCAGGGAACCGTCAGATGACCGGGCGGATAGCGTGCAGGACATCCTGGTAGCCTGCGCTGTGAACAAGGCGTACCGCTCAGGGCGATCGGAGGTATCCGCCTTGCGCGGCGTAAATCTCGAGGTGTCGCGCGGCTCCTTCGTATCCGTCGTCGGGCCTTCCGGTTCGGGTAAAACGACACTGCTGCACTGCCTCTCGGGAATAGACACCATCGACTCCGGTACCGTGAAGATAGAGGGTGAGGACGTTCATCGGCTCCCGGAGGCGAAGCGGGCGGCGCAGCGTGCCCGCCTGATGGGCTTCGTCTTCCAGTCGCTCAACCTCCTGCCAATCTTAAACGTCCTTGAGAACGTGGAGCTGTCCCTGATTCTCCAGGGAAGAACGGTTAAGGATGCGAGGAGCACGGCGCTGTTGGCCCTAGAACGGGTCGGACTCTCCCACCGTATCGACCACCGTCCCGGTGAGCTCTCCGGTGGGGAACAACAGCGGGCCGCGGTCGCGAGGGCCCTGGCTGGATCCCCGGCTATTCTCTGGGCCGACGAGCCTACCGGCAACCTGGATAGCGCCTCGGCGGCGGCGTTGGTCGACCTGCTCGCGGAGCTCAACGTCGCCGGGCTCACGCTGATGCTCGTGACCCACGACGCGACGGTCGCCGCAAGGGCCGGGCGCCGAATATCCATGCGCGACGGCCGAATCGTCGAAGACGCGGCTGAGTGAGCATACCCGGCGCGCTCATCCTGATCCCGCCGGCTGTCCTCGGATTGGTCATCCTTGGGTTGGCCGCACTACGTTGGCCAGTGTTCGGGTACTTGGCGGTGCGCAGCGCCGCCCGTCGGAGAGGTGAGGCGGTGCTTGTGGTGCTGGGAAGCGCGCTCGGGACCGCCATTATCACCGGCTCCCTGCTCGTCGGTGACACGTTGGATACCTCTCTGCGCGACCGGGCCCCGGAGCGACTTGGCCCCGTGGATGTGGTCGTTAGTACCTTCGTGACCCCTGTCGCCGACGCCACGCAATCCCTGCTAGCCGCCGACCCGCCCCCCCAAACCGATGGCGTCCTTCCGGTTACGGTTGCCGATGCTACGCTCTCCACGCCCGGAACTGGCTCTGCGGAGCGGCGCGTAATCCCAACCGCGAAGTTACTAGAGACGGATTTCCAGGCGGCCCGATCCTTCGGCAGCGAACCGTCCGCCACGGGTATCGATGGTCCTACGCCCAGGCCAGGAGAGGTGGCGTTGGGGGAAGACGCCGCCTCCCGGCTCGGCGTCGCAGTTGGGGACTCAGTCGAGACGTACGCCTACGGCCAGTTCCTACTGCTGCGGGTGGAGCGGGTGCTGCCGCGGCTCGGCGTCGCTGGGTACGCCACCGAGTTCGACGAGGCCTCGATGAACGCCTTCGTTGCCCCCGGCACCATCGCCAGTTTGGCCGGCAGCCCCGGCATCTCGGACGAAGCTAGGCCTCCCGAGCGCCTCGTGCTCCTCTCTGCGACCGGCGGCGTCTTCAATGGCGCAGATCGCACCGACGATTTAGTCGAGGCCACCAGAGATCGCCTGAGCACTCTAGTCGGCTTTGAGGTGAGCCCGGTGAAGCAAGACTTACTCGATACGGCCAGGGAGGAGGGCGACGCCTTCGCCGAGCTCTTCTTGTCTCTCGGGACTTTCGCCGTCCTTGCGGGGGCAGCGCTACTCGTCAATACGCTCGTGATGCTCGCGGAAGGACGCAGCCGGGAACTGGGCGTGCTGCGCTCCCTGGGGATGAGCCGTCGGGCCATGGTCTACACGTTCTTCCTGGAGGGCGCGTCGTACTCCGTATTGGCCTCGATCCTCGGGGCTTTGGCCGGCATAGGTGTCGCCCGCGGGGTCGTCGTCCTTGCCGGGGGGGTCTTCTCCTCGGCGCAGCGCGGCGGCGTCGAGGCTTTGCGCTTCGCCTTCGAGCCCGCCACGTTGCTCGTTGGGGCACTCGGCGGCCTCCTCGTCTCCCTCGCCGTCGTCTTCGCGACGGGGCTCTGGATCGGGCGCACGTCCATCGTCGAGGCCATAGACGACCTTGCCCGCCGCCCGGAACGGGGCCCGCGCCGTGGGGGGGTAACATTCGCCTCCCTTGGAGTTCTTTTCTTTGCGGCCTCTGTCGTCTGCGTCATACTGGGGGAGGATCTGGGATCTCTGATCTTCCCTTGCCTGGCGCTCGCTACTTTGGCGGTGATGCTCCGAGGCCTCCCGCGGGGGGGCGCTCTCGTGGATGGGGCCGTCGTCGCCGTCGTATTGTGGGCCATCTTTTCGTTCGGGTTGCTGGGCTTCGACGGCGACGACGTGATGCTGTTTGTCGTGCAGGGGCTCGCGCTGTCGCTCTCGACGGTGGTGCTTCTTGTAAGGCATCAGGCCCGGATCGGTAGTCGCCTTCGGCGTCTTGGGGGCGGCCTGGCGCTGCACCTGGCGACGGCCTATCCCTCCGCCCGGCGCCTCAGGACGGGCGCCACGCTGCTCGCCTACGGGCTCATCGTCTTCACGCTGGTCTTCTCCTCCGTGCTCTCCGGGGTCTTCTCGGGCCAGAAGGAGCAGCTTGTGCGCGACGAGGCCGGCGGCTTCGACGTGCTC
>CADCUW010000127.1:0-4223 GCA_902805985.1 uncultured Rubrobacteraceae bacterium | reverse complement strand
GGGCGCCACGCTGCTCGCCTACGGGCTCATCGTCTTCACGCTGGTCTTCTCCTCCGTGCTCTCCGGGGTCTTCTCGGGCCAGAAGGAGCAGCTTGTGCGCGACGAGGCCGGCGGCTTCGACGTGCTCATTTCGACGGGTTCGGCCGACCCCGTCTCTGCGAGGGAGCTGGCCTCTGCCAGAGGCGTGGAGGCCGTTGCCCCCTTGAGCTGGACCGTGGCCGGACTCCGGGTGGGTCACTCGGGAGGGTTCCGGGACTGGCCGGTCTCGGGTTTCGACCGGGCCTTCCTGGACGGCGGACCGCCCGCGCTGGAGACCTTCGACACCCAAAAATACCCGAGCGAAGAGGCCGTTTGGGAGGCGGTCGCGGCCGACCCGAAGCTGGCGGTTGCGGACGTGGCGTTCTTGCAGCGGGGCGGCGGCCCGCCCGAGAGCAACGTGGCTGTGGGCCAGGAGATAGAGGTAAAGAACCCGGCCACCGGGAAGACGGTGGGCCGGGAGGTGGTGGCGATCTCCGCCGCCGGTGCGGCCTTCTCGGGCGTGATGGTCTCCAGAGACTCGCTCGACGACCTCGCCGGGGATCTTGCGGTAAACCGCCACTACGTGGCCGTCTCTGGCGGGTCGGACCCCGATGCGGTCGCCGCCGACCTGCAACGCTCTTTCCTCCCCAACGGCCTTGAAGCCCGAAGCTTCGAGGGGGTTGTAGAGAGTGCCTTGCGGGACCAAGAGGAGTTCTTCGACCTGATCGAAGGCTACCTGGCACTTGGGCTGCTCATCGGAATCGGGAGCCTCGGCGTCGTGATGGTGCGCGCCGTGGGGGAGCGACGGCGCCAGATCGGAGTTCTTCGCGCCCTCGGGTTCCCGGCCTCCGCTGTACGCGCGGCGTTTCTCTTTGAGTCGGGCCTGGTGGCGCTCGAGGGTACCCTGATCGGGGCCGCTCTTGCCCTCGGCACGGGCTACCAACTGGTCACGTTCTCGACGGCGTTCGGCGAGGCCGGGGCTGACTTCTACGTGCCGTGGGCGCAGCTGGTATTGCTGCCCGCGGGCGTACTCCTCGCCTCGCTCCTCGTCGCGCTGCCGTCCGCCTTGCGGGCCACAAGGACGCCGCCGGCCGCCGTCCTCAGGACGGCCGGCGAGGGCACGGCCTGACGCCGTAGCGCCATTTGTATCGGAAAACCTACGCCGCAGCCCGGCGCCAGGCCCGAAAGATGTGTCTTTTGGCCTATACAGGATGTTTCTTCCGGTAGATGTAGCCTACCTTGCAAGCTCCTAGTATGCGTCGTGGAGGATCGCGTGACCGGCCCGATGCCGACCGCGGTCCTACGGATGTTTACGAGATGGGGAAGGGTACGGGGATGACGGAGGCACGAATGAACGGGATCTTTGCAGACGACCTTCGGCTCTTGACCACGCTTCCAGAAGGGTCTCTTGCGGCCCACAAGCGAGTTGAGGCCCTCGCATTCTACGAACCTCCGTCGGCCCGGCGAACGCGCCAGGGCAGATGCGATCTCCCTGGGAAAGGGGCGTAGCGTTATGGGTACGGGTTTCTCTCTGGGAAGGCTCTTCGGCTCCAGGCGGCCCAAGGTCCTGCTCTTCGGCGGCGCCCTTGCGCTGCTAATTTCCGTTCTCGCCCTCGCTACGCTCGCGCGGGCGGAGGTTCTCACGGATTGCACGCCTTACTCCCAGCCCTTCTGCGCGGACGTGCCGGTCGGCCTCCCCTACGCGACGAACTTCGACGGCTCGGGCAAGCCGACCGACAAGGCGGATAAAGACGGCCATGGCACCGGCTTCACAATGGTCCAACCGTCCTCCAATGGCGGCACATATCTGCCCGAGAAGCTGGACGTAGACGCCGGTACCCTGAAGGCCACCACTACCAAGGGAATCCAGTTCAAGACTGCCTCCGACGGTACCAATGCCATCAGCGGCAGCAAGGGCAACGCTCTCGACAACGGTCTCGGCGTTGGCGTCAATGCGGCAAACAAGGTCACACGCTTCGAGACCACGATAGTCAACCCGCCCAACGGCTCCGGCCAGTCCGAGCAGGCTGGTCTCTGGGTTGGCACCGATGAGGACAACTACGCCAAGTTGGTCATAGCTTCGACCAGCTCCACCCAGTACCGCTTCCAGCTCTTGCGCGAGCGGAACGGCGTGAGCGCCGGCACCACCACGTCCACCTCCGATGAGATCAACACTGGCAACTTCACCCTTTCGGGTAAGACGGTGAAACTCGCCCTGGTTGCTGACGCCACCGCAAACAAGGTGACCGGGTATTACAGCATCGACGGCGGGCCGGAGACGCAGGTCGTCTCGGCCGCCCTCAACTCTCTGACGGTTCCGGCGGGCTTCTTCGATGGCTCCTACTTCAACAGCTCCACTGAGCTCCGGAGGCCCATCGACGGCCTGACAAGCTTCGGCGGCGTCTTTACCACCCAGCGCAACCGCGCCTCTACGGCGACCCCGGCTTCTCTCGTCTATATCTTCGATGATTTCAAGCTCTCCGAAACGGCAGCGCCAGATACGACGCCGCCTACGGCCCCGACCGGTCTCGTGGCCAACGCGGGTGACGGCCGGGTTGCCCTCGATTGGGCGGACAACACCGAGAGCGACCTAAAGGGCTATAACGTCTACCGCTCCACGGTCACCCCCGTCCCCACTACCGGTACGCCGCTGAACGGCTCGACGCCGCTTACCGGCTCCACGTTCACCGACTCGGCTGTCCAGAACGGCACGATCTATAATTACGTAGTCCGGGCGGTGGACAACGCCGGTAACGCCTCGACCGCCTCGAGCAGCGCTAACGCCATGCCGGATGTGGCCAACCCGCAGACCGTTGTGCTCCCGGCCAAGATCAACTTCCAGAACGAGGCCGCTTCGGTACCTTCCGGATACACCAAAGATTTTGGGAAGAACTACGCCAATGTGCGAGGCTTCGGCTGGATGGCCCCTGGCACGAGCACGCCGCTCGACCTGTCTGTCGGCGGGACCCCGGGAGGCAACGGCCGCGACCGCAACTTTAGCGACCAGGGTCTGGACCAGCGGCTGGACACCCTGATGCACATGCAGGCCAACGCTATTGGCTCTTTCCCCAACGGCGTCAAGGCCGAGGGCGTCTGGGAGATCGCCGTACCCGACGGCTCCTACGAGGTGACCGTTGCTGTCGGTGACCCGACCATCGACAGCGTTGTTGCCGACACACCGCGCCACACGATCAACGTCGAGGGGCAGAACGCCATAAACGGTTTTCAGTCTCAGGGCACCGCCGGGACCGTGACGCGCCACGAGACCAAGACCACCATCGTGAACGTGTCGGACGGCGAGCTGACCCTGGACGCGAAGGGTGGCTTCAACACCAAGATCAACTACGTGGACATCAGCGAGGCGGCGCCCACAGATAATACGCCGCCGGACAAACCCCTCGTGGATCTCGCGCCCAGCAGCGACACCGGCTCTTCGAGCACGGACAACCTGACCAAGGACAACACGCCCACCTTTACCGGTGAGGCCGAGGCCGGCTCCACGGTCGAGGTCTTCGCCGACGGCGTCTCCCTGGGCACGGCCACCGCGAGCGGCATAGGCGCCTACAGCTTCACCGTCCCCGACGGGAAGGCGCTCGGCGACAGGACGTCCGCGATCACGGCCACCGCGACGGACGCCGCGGCCAACGCCTCCGAGCTCTCGGACCCGCTCAACGTGACCGTTGATACCGCCGCGCCTGCGGTCTCGATCACCTCCGGCCCGTCGAGCACCATAGACCAGAGCTCGGCGACCTTCGAGTTCACCGCCGAGGAGGGTTCCTCGGTCGCGTGCGAGCTCGACGGCAACGTCGACCAGTCCTGCGTCTCCCCTAAGGAGTACGCGGGCCTGGACGACGGGAGCTACGCCTTCGCCGCGAGGGCCACCGACGGGGCTGGCAACGAGGGCAGCGCGACGCGCGGCTTTACCGTGAACACGCCGGGCCCCGGGGTGCCGAAGATCACGAGCCCCGCCAACGGCTCCTACGACACCGACGGCGACCTCTCTATCTCCGGGACGGCCGAGCCCGATAGCGCCATCGAGCTCTTCGAGGGCATGACATCGAGAGGCACCGCCACCGCCGGGGCGACCGGCGCTTGGAGCGTCCAGCTCACGACCGTTACCGAGGGCCCGCACACCTACACCGCGAAGGCGACCAAGAACGGCAAGACCTCGGGCGAGTCCGGCGCTATCACGATCACCGTTGATA
>CADCUW010000126.1 GCA_902805985.1 uncultured Rubrobacteraceae bacterium | reverse complement strand
CAAGGGGGACGGCGTACGCCGTCGCCTCGTCGGTGAGATCATCCGCCGCATCGAGGCCAAGAGCCTCGACATCGACGCGATG
Source organism: uncultured Rubrobacteraceae bacterium (assembly GCA_902805985.1). Taxonomy (GTDB): domain Bacteria; phylum Actinomycetota; class Rubrobacteria; order Rubrobacterales; family Rubrobacteraceae; genus Rubrobacter_D. The sequence goes on along the minus strand of CADCUW010000126.1, from coordinate 1,399 downwards.
AAGCTTATGGACGTCGGCCGCGAGCTCGCCGAGGAGCACTACGCCGAGCACCGCGACAAGCCGTTCTTCGAGGAGCTCGTCGAGTTCATAACCTCGACCCCCGTCGTCGCCATGCGGATCAAGGGCGAGGGCGCCATCAAGGTGATGAGGAACCTCATGGGCTCCACGAACCCCGCCGAGGCCGCGCCCGGCACGATCCGGGGCGACCTCGCCCTCTCCCTCCCGGACAACCTCGTCCACGGCTCTGACTCCTCAGAGAGCGCCGAACGCGAGCTCGGCCTCTTCTTCGGCCGGTAGAGAAACCCGGGCTTGCGGTTCGTCCTCGCCTCCGAGTCGGCCCGCCGCGTGGACCTGCTCCGCGCGGCCGGCTACGACTTCGAGGCGAGGCGCAGCGGCTTCCCCGAGGTCACGCTAGACGACCCTAAAGAGACCGCCGAGACAAACGCCCGCGGCAAGGCCCTCGCTGTAGGCGAGACCTTCGATGGCGTAGTGCTCGCGGCCGACACGGTCGTCTACCTGCCGGGTGGGCCCGCCGCCGGGCAAGTCCTCGGCCAGGCCTCCGGTGGGAGGGAAGTCCGGCGGATGCTTCGCTCTCTGCGGGGCCGACCGCACGAGGTCCATTCCGGCGTGGCGGTGGCGCAGGGTGGGAGCACCCTGGTTAGCAGCGCCGTCACGCGGGTGCGCATGCGCGATGTGGAGGATGGGGAGGTCGAGTCCTACGTGCGTCTTGGAGAAGGCGTCGGCAAGGCCGGCGGGTACGCCATACAGGGCCGGGCGGGGGCGTTTATCGAGTGGATCGGGGGCGACTACACAAACGTCGTCGGCCTCCCCCTGGCCATGACCGGCAGGATGCTCGCCCGCTTCGGCATCCCGCGGCCCTGAAATGGAGGCTTTGGGGTTCGAGGTTTTGGGGGGTGGTGGAGTAGGGTTGGCCCGCCCATGCCACCCCGCTGTCCCCAAGGTTGCGGCTTCGGAAGCCGGACTGAGCACTGCACCCCTTGACCCTCATTGCCTCCCAACGAGGCGACCTGTAGCCTGTAGCCTGCGATGCCGATAACGGACCCGACCGCGGAGAGTCGACGCTACACCATAAAGCAGCTCCCACCCGAGCTCCGTCCGCGCGAGCGCCTGCTGGAGGCTGGAGCAGGCGCCCTCTCCAACGCCGAGCTGCTAGGCATCCTCCTCGGCATCGGCAACCGCGAGAAGACCGCCGTGGAGCTCGCGAGCGAGGTGATCTCGACCCACGGCGACCTCTTCGGCCTTCACAACGTGAACGTCCACGACCTCGTCGAGACCAGGGGCGTGGGCCAGGCAAAGGCCTGCATAATACTCGCCGCCGTGGAGTTCGGGAAGCGGCTCGGGAGGGTTCGTAACCCCGGTCGTCCCGTGATATCCTCAC
>CADCUW010000125.1 GCA_902805985.1 uncultured Rubrobacteraceae bacterium | reverse complement strand
AGCTGAGAGGAGAGGCGTCTTGAACGAGAAGACCGACACCGGAAAACCGGCTGTGCCTGGTCCCGTGCCTGGAACGAGGATGACCGATCAGTACGTCCGCGACATCGGTCGGATGGCCTACCTGTGGGCGTGGCCCATGGTCAACCTCCACAACCGCCACGTCGCCTTCGAGCAGGTACCCGAACCCGGGCTGATGGGCGGCGTGATGCCCTGCGGCCCCCTCAGCCAGATCGGGATGCTCCACGACTACGTCACGCCGGACCAGAAGTTCGTCGCGTGCCCCAACCAGGACGTCGTCTACGGCTTCGGCATCCTGTCGCTCGAGCGCGAGCCCGCGATCGTGCAGGTGCCCGACTTCGGCGACCGTTTCTGGGTCTTCCAGCTTGGCGACCAGCGCACCGAAGGCTTCGGGGAGCTCGGCAAGGTGTACGGGTCCGAGCCGGGGTTCTACCTTGCCGTAGGCCCCGACTGGGACGGAACGCCTCCCGAGGGGGTTCGGGCGGTCTTCCGCTCGCCGACGAACATAGGCTACCTGATCCCGCGTGTCTTCATGGACGACACCGCCGAAGACCGGGAGGCGATCCAGCCGCTCGTGAACCGGGTCATGGCGTACCCGCTGAACCGGTTCACGGGGGAGATGCAGACCAAGGACTGGACGCGGGTGCCCTCGTTCCCGGCCGGGCAGCGTTCGGGGGACGAAGAGATCCAGTGGGTGGACCCGGACGAGTTCTTCGACGTGCTCCCGCAGGTACTCGACGAGGTGCCGCCGCTGCCCGGCGAGGAGTCCCTGTACGCATGGGTGAGATCGATCCTGTGGGCCGCCGAGCGGGATCCCTCGGTGAAGGACCTGCTGAAGCAGGTGGCCCGGGAGGCGGACCGGGACCTGATCGCCCCCATCTTCCAGTTCCGGAACGTCGGCGTCCCCGTCGAGCACGGCTGGACAACACCGAAGAACCCGGCGTCGTTCGGCACGGACTACCTGACCCGTGCCGCCGTAGCGAAGTCGAACATCTTCGTAAACATGCCGCGCGAGACGAGCTACTTCTACCAGGACCTGGACTCCGCCGGCGAGCGCCTGAACGGTAGCAAGGGCTACACCGTGACCTTCGCCGGGGGGGACCTGCCGCCCGTGAGGGGGTTCTGGTCCCTGACCCTCTACAACGAGCACCACTTCTTCCACCCCAACGAGCTGAACCGCTACTCGCTCGGCACGAAGAACAAGGGCCTCCGGTTCGAGGATGACGGATCTCTGACTCTCTACGTGCAGGCGCAGCCGCCAGAGGAAGGAGTACGCACGAACTGGCTCCCATCGCCACAGGGCGACTTTTCGCTGTTCCTGCGTGCCTACTGGCCCGAGGACACCGTGCTAGATGGACGGTGGAGTCCTCCGGCGGTCATCCCCTCAGTACGCTAGAGGACCGTCGGGACGGGGTCCGGTCCCCCGCCTATATCATGCACTGTGGCCCTCCCGGTCATCTATTCACC
>CADCUW010000124.1 GCA_902805985.1 uncultured Rubrobacteraceae bacterium | reverse complement strand
AGCATCACAACGCTTTCACGGCCGTGCGCAGGATCAACTTCCTCAGGCGCGGCGTCTGCCCGACGAGCGTCCAGGGGATGCTCGAGCTCGTGCGCGGCGTGGACAAACGGGCCGCCGCGAAGACCGCTGAGGCGCTGGAGCCGGACGAGTTGCGGCACCTGCTAGATCGGGGAGACTTCAAGACCTTGGCCCGGATGCCCGGCATGGGTGAGAAGCGGGCCAAGGCCGTCGTCGAGTTCCACGGGAACGAGAGGAGCGGGCGCCGCTTCCTGCACGCGGCCAACCGCAACGACCGCTTCCGCGGGGCCCCGGTCCAGACGGAGCTGGACCTCGACCGGGACCTCGAGGAGCAGGTCTGGGAGCACGCCGAGAAGGCGCGCAGGCTCGGGGACCCGGACCCACTAGGCCCCGGAGAGCCCCCGGGTCACACGACCGTCCGGAACGCCAACCTGCTCCATCCGCTCCCGATGACGCCCTCCCTCATGGGCCGGGGCGTCTACTACCCGGAGCAGATAGAGCTCTTCGCCGACACGCTGAGGCGCGTCCTCGTGGACGGCGAGAAGCTCGCCGGGGTGCCAGCTTTGCGCATCCAGCGCGGCAAGATCTTCCACACCACGAAGATGCCGGGTGTCGGCATGAAGACGCGCTCTCGGGTACTCGCCAGCGGCCTGCTCGACGACGAGTACACCTACGAGAGCCTCGTCTCCATACCTGGCATCACGGAGGCGCAGGCCCGCACCATCGCCGCCGCGGCGAAGGCCGAATCGACGAACGGCGTCGCCCGTCCTGGGGTCCGGGTCCATTAGCCTCTACGGCTTCGTAAAAGACCGCGAGCCCGTCGGCCTCGAGGAAGTCTGCGCCGGTTTCCTCTCCATCCCGGACGCCAACGGAGACGCCAGGGCCCTCGTCGAGAAGCTCGTCAAAGACGACCCGCGGTTCGCCTGGGAGAACGAGGTTCTAAAGACCGCGGACGTGGCGGCGCTCGCTTTGGAGGACGCGCCGTACGTGATCTTCGACGTCGAGACGACGGGAGCTTCGGCCGGCAAGGACGGTGGGATCACGGAGATCGGCGCCCTCAAGCTTGTGCGCGGCCAGGTGGTGGACCAGTTCTCGACCCTCGTGAACCCCGGGCGCCCGATCGACCCCTTCGTCGTCCGCCTGACCGGCATCACCGACCGCATGGTCGCCGATGCCCCGCCCATCTCCGAGGTGATGCCCCGCCTCGAGGAGTTCGTCGAGGGCTGCGTTGTCGTGGGCCACAATGTCCAGTTCGACCTCTCGTTCGTCGCGGCTTCGCGCGGCGGGACGCCGCTTCCGAACCCCTCTCTCGACACCCTGAAGCTCGCCCGCTGCCTCGTGCCGGGGCTCGGGCGCTACCGCCTGAGCGCACTCGTCAACCACTTCGGGGTGCGCCAGGCCCCGAACCACAGGGCGCTCGCCGACGCCTCGGCGACGACCGAGGTCTTCCAGAGGCTCTTGAAACTTCTGCGCTCCGCTGGCGTGAGGAGCGTCGGGGAGGCGGCGACGATCCGGGGCGGGAAGGGCCGGATCAAACCTCAGAAACAACACCTCGCCGAGCACGTCCCGAACACGCCGGGCGTCTACTATTTCGTGGACAAGAAGGGCGGCGTGCTCTACGTCGGCAAGGCGAAGGACCTGAGGGCGCGGGTCAGGACGTACTTCAACGGGGGGGACGGGCGCCGCAAGGTCGGGCGGCTCGTCGAGGAGGTCGCCGAGGTCAAGATCAAGGAGACCGAGAGCGAGTTGCACGCGCTCATCCTGGAGGCGCGGGAGATCAAACGCCTCCTGCCCCGCTACAACTCTGTCGGCCGCGACGACAAGGCGAGCTGGTTCATAAGGCTCGACACCAACGAGCCTTACCCGATGCCGACCAGGGTGACGGAGAACGCGCCCGAGGACGGCGTCGTTCATATCGGCCCGTACCGGAGCGCCTCCATGCTCGACACGTGCATGGAAGCGCTCGGCAGGATCTTCCCGCTAAAACGCTGCTCCGGGGAAGGAGAGCCGTGCTTCTACGGCCAGATGGGCCGCTGTGCCCCGTGCGCGGGGATGGGCGAGGAGCAGTACCGCCGCGAGGTGGTGGAAGAGATCGTGGCGCTCCTGCGGGGCGAGGGCGGAGAGGAGCACCTGCAAGCCCTCGTGCGGGAGCGGAAACGTCTGGCGCAGGCGCTGGAGTTCGAGGCGGCGGTCCGCCTGCGGGACCTCATAGCGGGCATAGACCGGGTACGCCTGGCGCGCTCGGTGGTGAGCGGGGAGGGCGCCCAGGCCGTCGTCGCGCCCTCCACCGAGCCCGGCGTCATAGAGGTCTTTGTCCTCTCGGAGGGGCGCCTGGTCTCGCACCGGGGCTTTGAGGCCGGGGACGCGGCGGGCCTTGCGCGGTTCGCCGAGGAGGCGCTGGGGCGGCAGGAGGATCTGCCCCCCGCGGACAAGAACGGTTCCAACGAGGCGCGGATCGTGGCGGCCTATCTCAGACGTCGGTCGGGCGTGGTCGAGGCCGTGCGGCTGGGGGAGGCCGGGGACCTCGTGCGGGCGGCCGGGAGGGTCGTCGAGGCGGTGGGGGAGCCCGAGGTCCCGCTCGGCTGAATGAAGGCCTTGAGGCTTCAGGTCCGGGGTTTCGAGGGGCGCGGTGCGAAGCGCGGTGCGAAGCCCGGGGCCAAGAGTCGCCACCGGTTCGCCCCCAGGCAGCGCGTCCATAACGACCCTCCCCGCAACACCTCAAAACCTCGGACCTAGAACCTAAAACCCTGATGCCTCAAAGAGGCTTATCATGCTAAAATTCGGGCAACCGGGCGGCGGTTTCGGTTCCCGCGAACGAGGTACTGGCTGGCGATGGTGCAGGACTTACAGGGCGTTACGCGCAAGATACTTCTGGTGGACGACGAGCCGTCGCTCCAGAAGATGCTCACGCACGCGCTGGAGCGGGAGGGGTTCCAGATCCAGGTGGCCGGCGACGGCGAGGCCGCGCTGGAGGCCTTCAAGAGCTACGAGCCGCACCTCATCGTGCTCGACATCATGCTCCCCAAGCTAGACGGCACGGAGGTGATCCGGCGCATCAGGGCCCAGAGCGAGGTGCCGGTCATCATGCTGACGGCCAAGGATGATGAGATCGACCGGGTCGTCGGCCTGGAGCTCGGCGCCGACGACTACGTCACCAAGCCTTTCGCCGTAAGAGAATTGGTGGCGCGCGTGAGGGCCATCATGCGCCGGGCCGCGGTGCCGGCGGGCCAGCGCCCCGACGAGCTCGTCTACGATAGGCTGCGCATCAACCTGCCGAGCCGGCGGGTCTCGGTGGACGGCGCCGAGGTGGACCTGACCTACACGGAGTTCGAGCTGCTGGTGACGCTGGCGTCGAGCCCGGGACGGGTGTTCTCGCGCAGCGCCCTGTTGCGCCGGGTCTGGGGCGACGAGTTCCGCGACGAGCGGACCGTGGACGTCCACATCCGGCACCTGCGCGAGAAGATCGAACGCGATCCCCGTAACCCCGAGTTTATCCACACCGCGCGTGGTGTCGGATATGTTTTCCGCTAAGAAGAAGCCCGACCGAAACCCCCGACACAAGAGCGCGGGGCTGCCCTCCCTGGGCGCGGTGCGGGGTCTGACGCCGCGCTTGAGCATCCGGGTGTGGCTGACCGTCCTCTTCGTGCTCGTCACCGCCATCTCCGCGGTAGCCGCTTACGGCATCGTGCGTCCCATCCTCGAAGCATCCCTCACCCGCGCGAGCGACGCGACTTTCAGGCAGGTAGCCGATCAGTGGGACGCGCAGATGCGCCGCAGCGACTACCAGCCTACCACCCAGGACATGCAGGACTTCGCGGAGACGAGGAACCTGCAGTGGGGGATCGTACAGTTGGAGGGAGAGGACGATCTCCGTGTCCTCCGGGGCGATGTCGAGCCGCTGCTCGGCGTGGTCAGAAACGCCTTGGAGTCCGGGGAAGCCGGTGAGCCGAGGTGGAACACCGTGCAGCGACAGAGCGGCCTGCAGAGGGGCCAGTTGCAGGCCACCTACGCCGTACAGATCGAGGGTGTAACAGACGCCGGGGACCGCGAGCTAGAGAACACCGCCATCGTCTTCAACAGGTTCTACACCGAGAGCGACATAGAGAACGCCCAAGCCACGCTGAACAACATAGAGGGACTGGTCCTGCTCGCCGGGGGGCTCGCGCTCCTTATCGCGGGCTTTGCGGGGTACTTCGCGGCTATCCTGATCTCCCGCCGGGTGGACCGCCTGAGCGTCGCGGCCGGGCGGCTGGCAGCCGGCAACTTCGACGAGCGCATAAACACCCACGTCGGAGACGAACTCGGCTCGCTCGCCGCGTCGTTCAACGCGATGGCCGCCTCCATGAACGATGCCTTCGGCCAGATCGAGCAGGAGAAGGAGCGAGGCAACGCCATCCTCAACGGCATGACCGACGCGGTCGTCGGCGTGGACAGGAACCTGAACACGACCTTCCGCAACCCCCGCGCGAGAAAGCTCCTGGAGTCAACCCCGCACGAGTTCCACACCCGCCTGCAGGAGATCCTAGCCAAGACCCACTACTCGGGCCCGGTCACCGAGCCCGAGGCCGAGGCCGGCGAGCGCATCATCGAGATCCGGGCTGCCCCCCTCGAAGACGGGGCGCTGGCCATCCTGCGGGACGTGACAGAGGAGCGCCGGGTCCAGCGCGCCAAGGCCGACTTTATCGCCAACGCCTCCCACGAGCTCAAGACCCCCATAGCCGCCCTCTCGGGCTACCTGGAGATGCTCGAGGACGAGGAGGATGAGGAGTACCGGGCCAAGTTCCTCAACGAGATGCGCGGCCAGACCGAGCGCCTCAAGGGCCTGGCCCAGACCCTGCTCGACCTCTCGCGCCTGGACGCCAACGCCGTCACCTTCCGCTCCGAGGAGGTGGACCTTGAAGACCTGCTCCACGAGTTGCGCCGCGAGTTCGGCTTCACGGGGCGCCCGCTCGATATCAGGGCCGAGGAGAACGTCCCGCCCGTCGAGGCGGACCCGAACCAGCTCCACCGGATGCTCACGATCCTGGTGGACAACGCCATCAAGTACTCCGAGGATGGCTCCCCGATAGAGTTGGAGCTCTCCCGCGAGAACGGGCACGCCGTCGTCGGCGTCACCGACCGCGGCTGCGGCATACCGGAGGGCGAAGTCCCGCACATCTTCGACCGCTTCTACCGGGCCGAGGGCTCCTCCCGGGCGGACGGGACCGGCCTCGGCCTTGCGCTCGCCAAAGAGATAACGGAACACCTGGGGGGCGAGATCCGGGTAGACAGCCGCCCCGACGTCGGCAGCACTTTCTCTCTCCTCCTTCCACTGGCCCAGACCTCCCGAAACCCCGGAGAACCTCAGCCCCTGGACGTCTCATAGGAGAGGCTTCGAGCGTCAGGTTCCAGGCAGCGGTCGGAGCGGGGAGGCCGTCACCCGAACCCGCTTCAGCTTGAACCTGAGGTTGAACTTACGCTCTTGCATATCTGGATGTAAAATACCTGTGGGGCGGCGCCAAGTCCGTAGATTCTCCCCCCTCCCTACGGACCGCGTCGTCCCTCTTCTCAGGTTCTTAGGCTCTAGGCACGAGGTTTTGAGGGGGTGTTGTGGGGACCCGGAGATCTCCAACGTGCCATCGGGAGGGCGGAACGACGTCGACGGCTCTGGTCTCTTCTTACTTGCCCAGACCCCGATGCCTCCCTAGAAGGAGAAGGGAAGCGGCAGGCCGAAGGCGGTGAGTAGCGGCACGATGGGGGTCAGCAAGTAGCCGAAGATCGAGAAGCTGGGAATAAAAATCGCCACCAGAATCAGGCCGAACAGGATCATCGGCCCGTACTGGTTCATGAAGTTCACGAAGCCGCTCAAGGCGCGCGGGAGGAAAGGGTAGAGGATCTTGGAGCCGTCGAGCGGGGGGATGGGGATGAGGTTGAAGACGAAGAGCAGGGCGTTGGTGAACGCCGTCATCAAGACGATGAGGGCCAGGTAGCCACTCTGGAAGGTGGGTATCAGGAAGAGGACGGCGCAGACGGCCACGATAAAGAGGTTCGAGACGGGACCTGCGAGCGCGACGGCCACGGGGCCGAAGACGCCGCCGCGCAGCTTGGAGGGCATTACGGGCGTCGGCTTGCCCCACCCGAAGCCGGCCATCAGAAGCATCAGGCTGCCGAGCACGTCCAGGTGGGAGGCGGGGTTGAGCGTCACCCTGCCGTCGCGGTAGGCGGTGTCGTCGCCGAGCCAGTAGGCGGAGGTCGCGTGGGCGGCCTCGTGGACGGTTATGCCGATCACGAGCCCGAGAAGGAACGCGATGGCGGCGGATGGGTTGCTCTGGAAGAGGGCGAGAAACATGAGCCTTTATGATACACGCCCGGCGGGGCCGTGGATTCTTCTAGCCTACCCTGGAGATCCTGATGGTGACATGGTTGCCGGAGTCCGAGGTGTAGGCGGAGAGCTGGGGGTCGAGGACCGCGGCCGAGTCCGCGACGCTGCCGAGGCGGGTCATCCCGGCGACGACGCGGTCGTTGACGCCGGCGCCGCCGTCGCTCTTTATGAGGGAGACGTTGATCCTGACGTCCGGGTTGGCGTCGGGCTTTATCTCGACGACGTTGGCCTCCGGCACCGTCGGGTCGGGACGGATGGAGGTGACGGAACCCGTCACCGGGGAGTAGGCGGTCGTGCCCGAGCCCGCCCCGACGTCCAGGGCGCCCGTCCGGGGACCCTCCCTGCCGGCATCATCCATGACGTTGTAGTTGATGTCCTCCGGCGTCTCCCCGCCTGCGACGAGGCCGAGTAGGGCGTTCTTGGTGAGGTTGTCCCCCCGCGGGACCATCGCGACCAGCCCCTCGCCCTCCGGGTGGTAGCCGAGGCCCGTCAGGCTCGCCGGGCGGACGGGTGTTGAGATACCGACGTTGGCGGCCTCCGCGAGGACCGTGTCGGGGGTGGCGTTGTTGGGGTCGATGGGGACCGCCTGCTCCGCCGCGCCCGAGGCCTGCGTCTGCACCAGGACGGCGAAGACCAGCGCCAGGGCGCCAAGGACCAGCAGTGAGATCGCCATGAGGCGCCGACGGCGGTAGACCCCCACGTCGCGCTCGGCCTTACGCGCCTCGCGCAGCTCCGTGAGGTGGCCGACGGCGTTCTGGCCGGGGCGCCGCTCGACCGGGCGGGTGGGACGCGCGTTTCTGCGCCGGGAGCGCGGCGCGGGAACCCGTCGTTCCCCAACATCTTGGGCCTGTTGAGCGTTTCCCCCTCTCATACTGGGCGGGGATTATACAGAGGGGCAGGGTAACTGTAAAACCCTCCCGTAACATCGTCGCAACTGTGCCGTAACCCCGAAGTCCGTTGCGGCGAAGCCGGGTCGGGTATATTT
>CADCUW010000123.1 GCA_902805985.1 uncultured Rubrobacteraceae bacterium | reverse complement strand
GTCCTACCCGGACCTCAGGACCATCGTCACCCTCTTCTGCGACGAGGGCGAGAAGTACATAAGCGAGCACTTCGCCTCCAGGGACGAGGTCAGGTTCACCGCCGAGAACTACACCTGAGCGGGGAGGGGCCCTAGAGCCCCTCTCCCGTCGCCAGCCACCGCGCGCACTCGGGTCCGAGCCCCCGGACGGCCCTGTCTTCGTACTCTCTGACGTCCTTCGGCGTCAGGGTCTCCGTCCACCGGCCGTTGGTTCCCCGGTTGATAAAGACCTGGGCGCCAGCGTCCCAGAAGGCTCCACCGAGGGGGACGCTCTTGGCGGCGTTCCGCTTCATCCAGTCGAAGGAGCAGTACTCGAAGATCCGGTCCCAGTCGCCTTCGTCCACGGCGACCTCGAGGAACTCTGCTATGCGGCGCATCTCTCCCGGCAAGGCGCGTTTGAGGTTGGCGAAGTGGACGAAGGCGACTGGGAATGTCTCTGGACTCCTACCAGGTGCGGACGTTCTCCCGGTACGGCCAGAAGGGATGTCCGTCGCCTTCAAACCACTCGCGGAAGTACTGCCGGATGTCCGCCGGGGGGCGGCTCCATGGGCGCCCCTACGCGCCCCGGCGTGTCGTTGAGCGCCTCGTACCACAACTGGTTCGCGTTGCGTGGTGGTTGTGCATGCTCCACACGACGTCGTGCCCGTCGCGACCGATGTAGAGGTATTTGGCCCCCGGCGAGAAGACGGGGGCGTCCAGGGGGAGGTGCGTCTTGAGGAACCGCCGGTGCGTCTGCGCCTCCGCCACGGGCAGCTTCACCTCTTTGGGGGGACGCGCAGGTCGAGCCAGGGAGACATCTCGGCCACCTCGAGGTCAGGGTCGGGTCCGAAGAGCAGTTGGGCGACGATCTGCTGGGTCCAGGCCGTGCCCGACTTGGCGTAGGTCGAGATGACGAGGTCGTCGTCCCGGAAGCGGAAGTCGGGCACGACCGTCGAGTCGAAGTGGTGGTTTTCCTCGGTGCTTCGCTACCGGTCCCTCTTTACCGACCGCCGGAGCATGAACCAGTTGGTCACGCCGATGACCTCCTGCTCGGCTATAATCTCGAAGCCGAAGCGCTCGTAGAAGCGGACGTTTATGGGCTTGTCGGTCTCCAGGTAGGCATCGTCGCCGGCGGCGTCCATCCTGGCGCAGAAGGCGTGCATCATGCGGCTTCCAATGCCCGCACCCTGCAGGTGCGCGTCGACGGCGAGCGGGCCGAGGTGCCAGTGGCGCTCTTCGGGGTCGCGGCGCTGCCAGGCGCCCATCCAGCGCGTGAGGCGTCCGGCGGCGCGGGGGCCCATGGACAAGAGCGTGGGTACAAGCCGCAATTGCTGTCCGAGATTCGGCCGGCAGTCACCGGGCGGCAACATGCCGCAAACACCCACGATGGCGCCGTCTTCTTGGCGGGCCACCAGCGTGTGCGAGAGGTCGCTGACGGAGAACATCGCGGCCACCAGCTTGCGGAAGCGGCTGCGTCTGACCTCGGGTTCTTCGCCGAAGGCGGCGACGTTGACGGGGTTGTCGCGCATCCCGCGCGCGACGACGTCGATGACCTCTTCGATATCGGCGGGGTCGAGCGCCTCGATCTCCAACCGCTCCAGCCCCGCACGCCCTTCGGTGATCCCGTACTCCACTGCCTTCTCCTCTCATTTGTACCGCCTCTCTCTGTCCCCCAGTCTGCCGCCCGACGCCACCGCGGACCATCCACACCACCCCCACAGCTCTCCCACGCTGGTACTGTTGGAGACCCTCGGGGACGTGAGTGGGGCTCTGAACGCCACGGAGGTAGTCCATGTGGGGGACCGGAATCCTGATGCTGGCAGGCTTCACCCGGAGCGCGCCAGGCAAGAGCGCCGCGGCGCTTGGCGAAGAGGCGTTCGCCAACGCGTGGGCTCAAGGCCAGGGAACTCAGGCCGGGGCGGGCCTTCAAGCCCTGGTGGTGCCCGGAGGCCCGCACCGGACGCTACCTGCCTGACGGCACCGTGGTCTTGGGATCCTTAGCCCAGCGTCAGGCCGTGCCGCTCCAGAAGTTCGGGCACCTGCTCCATGTGAAACGTGAGGCCGTAACGGCCGGCGATCTTCGAGATCCTGTCGAGGTCCTGTCGAGGTCCGGAGGCCCGCCAGCCGAAGGACCCCGGCCAGCTCCTCGAAGTACCGCTCGAACCCGGCGGGGGAGATGATCTCCAGGATCCTGGACGGCCCCGGCCCCGGGTTCCAGAAGGCGTGCGGGACGCCGCGCGGCTTGAGAACGTAGGTGCCCGCTCCTGCCCTGAACTCCTTATCGCCGATCAGGACCCCGATCTCACCCTCTATCACGAACGACGTCTCGTCCTCGTTGGCGTGGGTGTGGGGCGGCGCACCCAGTATCCCCGCCTCCAACGGATGCTCCACCACCGAGAAAGCCCCACCCGTCTCCGTCCCCGAGACCTTGCCGACGACCCCGAAACCCCCGCGCAAGACGACCTCACCCTCGCCCGCCGCGACGACCAGACGTCCCTCTCCCACCGCAACCACCCTTTCGCCGAACATGGATGCCCGTTTGTCTCCTCGGTACGGTAGCAGAGGCCCGAAACTCTGGCGGTGTATGCAGCTTCGCAAGCTACGCTCTGATACTTGTGCTAACTTTACCGAGCCCGGTGAGGGCCGTGGGAGAGAGTCGCGGGGGATGGGGGAGTCCCCGCAGCGACCGCCGAAGGTGAAAGGGTTGCGAGAGCGACCCGAATCTCTCAGGCACAAGGACCGCGGACCCGAGGGCGTCCTGGAGAGTTCGATGGGCCAAGGCTGCATCGGCGCCGACGGGGTAATACTCTCAGGTTTGGGACAGGGCGGATAATAGGACGCTCACCCGATACAGGGGGTACTGCCGCGTGGCGAGGTTTACACCGCACACCGACGAAGACGTACGCGAGATGCTGGACGCCATCGGCGTCGAGACGCTCGACGACCTGTTCGCAGACGTCTCGCCGAAGTTCGAGGGGGAGCTGGACCTCCCGCCGGCGCTCTCCGAGTACGAGGCGCTCAGGGACGTGGACCGGCTGGCGAAGAAGAACGACACCGGGCTTCCCATATTCCTGGGGGCCGGTGCCTACGACAGGATCGTGCCATCCACGGTCGGGACCATAATCTCGCGCGGCGAGTTCCTGACCTCCTACACACCTTACCAGCCGGAGATCAGCCAGGGCACCCTCCAATCCATCTTCGAGTTTCAATCGATCGTCTCCGAGTTGACGGGCATGGAAGTCTCGAACGCCTCCGTCTACGACGGCGCCAACGCCGTCGCAGAAGCCGCCCTGATGACCGCCCGCCTGACGAAGCGCGACCCGAAGGTCGCCGTCTCTAAAGGCCTCGACCCCCGCTACCGCGAGGTCATAGAGACCTACCGGGTCGAGGTCGTCGAGCTCCCGTTCGAAGACGGGACGACGGACTTCTCGGCGGTGCCGGACGACGCTTCCGGCGTCTTCGTGCAGAGCCCGAACTTCTTCGGCGTCGTGGAGGACATAGGGGCTGCGTCCGAGGCGGCGCACGGGGTTGGGGCGCGGTGCGTCGCGGTGTGCGACCCGATCTCGCTCGCCGTACTAGAAGCCCCGGGCAACCTCGGGGCTGACGTGGCGGTCGGCGAGGCCCAGCCTTTAGGGATGCCGCTCCTCTTCGGCGGCCCCTACGCCGGCTACATGGCGACGGACCAGAAGTCCGTCCGCCAGCTCCCGGGGCGCATCTGCGGCGAGACCGTGGACAGGGACGGCAAGCTCGCCTACGTTCTCACGCTGCGCGGGCGCGAGCAGGACATCCGTAGGGCAAAAGCCAACTCCAACATCTGCACCAACCAGGCATTGACGGCGCTCGCCGCGACGGTCTACACGGCGCTCATGGGGCCGGAAGGCTTGCGCGAGGTGGCGGAGCTCTCCGTCTCAAAGGCACATTATCTCGCCGAGAGGCTCCAGGCCTCGGGCCTTACGCTCCGGTATCCGGACGCTCCTTTTCTGTGGGAGTTCGTGGTGGAGTTGCCTGACGTAGAGAAGGCGAATCAGGCGTTGCTCGACGCGGGCATGGTCGGCGGGTTGGATCTGAAAGACGGGGGAATGTTGATAGCGGTAACCGAGAAGAGGACCAAAGACGAGCTCGACGCTTTCGTGGAGGTGGTAGCCGATGCTGGATAACCTGATCCGGACCAAGGGCCGCGAGGGCCGCCGGGGCTACACCCTCCCGAAGAACGACGTGGGGGAGACGAGCCTGGAGAAGGTTCTCCCGGAAGGCACGCTCCGTAAGGAGAAGCCGCGCCTGGCCGAGGTGGACGAGCCGACGGTGGTCCGCCACTACACGAACCTCTCGCGCCAGAACTGGGGCATTGACACGAACTTCTACCCCCTAGGCTCCTGCACGATGAAGCACAATCCCCGCGCCAACGAGGTCGCCGCCAACACGCCGGGCTTCGCCGGCCTCCATCCGCTCCAGCCGGAGGCGCAGGCGCAGGGGGCGCTTGAGGTCATGCACGAGCTGCAGGGTTTCCTCTCCGAGGTCTCTGGCCTTCCGGCCGTCTCTTTGCAGCCGCTCGCCGGGGCGCAGGGCGAGTTGACGAGCATCCTGATGGTCAAGAAGTTCTTCGAGGATGCCGGGGATGATGGACGGACGACCGTGCTGGTCCCTTCGACGGCGCACGGGACGAACCCGGCGACGGCGACCATGGCGGACTTCGAGGCCAAGGAGATCGGGCTCGACGAGCACGGCGACGTGAACGTGCAGGAGCTGCGCGAGATGGTCGACGAAACGACCGCGGCGCTCATGATCACGAACCCCAACACCTGCGGCGTCTACGAGCGGAACATCGCGGAGATAGCCGGGATCCTCCACGAGGCCGGCGCCTTCCTCTACATGGATGGCGCTAACATGAACGCGAACCTCGGCCGCATGCGTCCGGCAGAGGCGGGCGTGGACGTGATGCACTTCAACCTCCACAAGACGTTCTCGACCCCCCACGGCGGCGGCGGACCCGGCTGCGGCGCCATCGCCTGCTCCGAAACCCTCGCCCCCTTCCGGCCAGATCCCGCGGTCGAGAAGAAGGGCGGAAACTACGCTTTCGTCCGGCCCGAGAAGAGCATCGGACGGGTGGCGGGTTTCCACGGCAACTTCGGCCAGATGCTGCGGGCGTGGAACTACATCAAGATGCACGGCCCGGATCTGCGCGACGTGACGGACATGGCCGTGCTGAACGCCAACTACGTCAGGGCCCGGCTCGGGGGGACCTACACGGTGCCCTACGACGAGCTGTGCAAGCACGAGGTCGTCGTGCAGCCGCCCAAGGGGATGAAGGCGCTGGACATCGCCAAGGGGCTCATAGACCACGGCTACCACCCGCCTACGATCTACTTCCCCCTCGTCGTGAAAGAGGCCATGCTCATAGAGCCAACCGAGACCGAGTCCAAGGAGACCCTCGACGACTTCGTCGGCGCCATGCTCGAGCTCGCCGAGAGCAACACGCAAGACCTCGAAGCGGCTCCGGCCCACGCCCCGACCCGCCGCCTCGACGAGGCCCGCGCCGCCCGCCAGCTCAAGGCCCGGTGGTAGGGGATGGCCGAGGAGCCCCTCAAACGGACGCCGCTTCACGAGGAGCACGAGAAGGCGGGCGCCCGCCTCGTCCCCTTCGCCGGCTACGAGATGCCCGTCCAGTACGGTGGCCCGAAGGGCGGCGTGAAGGCCGAGCACGAGGCCGTACGCAACCGGGCTGGCCTCTTCGACGTCTCCCACATGGGCGAGGTCGTCTTCCGCGGCTCCGACGCCGAGAGGGCCGTCCAGCGGCTCGTCACAAGGGACGTTAGTCGCCTCGGGACCGGGCAGGCCGGCTACGCCGCCGTCTGCCACGAAGGTGGCGGCACGGTTGACGACGTCCTCGTATACAAGAACCCGGACGACTTCCTCGTCGTGGTCAACGCGGCGAACCGCGACAAGGACGTCGCCCACTTCCGCGAGCACACGGGGGATTTGGACGTCGAAATCGTCGACGAGTCCGACGACTGGGCCTTGCTCGCGCTCCAGGGGCCCGAGGCCGCCGGCATCCTGGAGAACTTCACCGACGCGGACCTGTCCGGTCTCAAGTACTACCGGTATATCGTGGGCGAGGTTGACGACTTCTACGCCGTGATCTCCCGCACCGGCTACACCGGCGAGGACGGCTTCGAGCTCTACGTCCGCCCCGACTCGGCGGCCCCCCTGTGGCGCCGCCTCGTCGAGGCGGGCGCCACGCCTGCCGGCCTCGGCGCCCGCGACACGTTGCGCCTTGAGGCCGGCATGTGCCTCTACGGCAACGAGCTCGACGCGGAGACGACGCCGCTCGAAGCGGGCATCGGGTTCGCCGTCCACCTGGACAAAGAAGAGGAGTTCGTGGGTCAGGAGGCGCTGCGCCGCGAGAAGGAGGAGGGCCTCCGTAAGAAGCTCGTGGGCTTCAGGGTGGAGGGGCGGGGCATCGCCCGCCACGATCACTTGGTTGCGGTGGGCGGGGAGACCGTCGGCACCGTCACCAGCGGGACGCAGTCCCCGACGCTCGACGAGGCCATAGGGCTTGCGCTCGTGGCGCCAGGGGTGGAAGATTCCTTCGACGTCGTTATACGCGAGAGGCCCGTGCCGGCGCGGGCCGTGCCGCTGCCGTTCTACAAGCGCGACAAGAAGTAGGGGAGGGCAAGATGTCCGTACCGGGGGATCTCCAGTACACCAAGAGCCACGAGTGGGTCCGCGTCGAGGGCGACGTGGCGACCGTCGGCATCACCGACCACGCCCAGGACGAGCTCGGCGATGTGGTCTTCGTCGAGTTGCCCGAGACGGGCGCTACGCTCGCGGCCGGCGACTCCTTCGGCGCCGTCGAGAGCGTCAAGGCCGTCTCGGACCTGTACGCGCCGGTGGGCGGCGAGGTCGTCGAGGTCAACAGCGCGCTGGAGGACAGCCCCGAGAAGATCAACGAAGACCCCTACGGCGAGGGCTGGATTCTGAAGCTCCAGGTCTCCGACCGGGCCGACCTCCTCTCAGCCGCCGACTACGAGAAGCTGCTCGAAGAAGAGTCTTGAGCCGCGGACGCCAACTCCGCGCCCAACTGATCCCGGGCGCGGACCCTGTCCTTTGGCCCCTTGTACAAAAGGCCGCAGGATAGCCCCCCACGTTTTCCGCCAACCGTACAAAAATCGCCCCTCGAAACCCGTCAGAGATTACAGGAACCACGCATACACAAAGGAATTCCCTGGTAAACGGCTATGTGCAAACAGCAGGTATTTGCAGAAAGTTTCTAAATTCATCGTTTCAAGCCCTTTACAAAGTGTGGCGAGCCGGTTACTATTTTGCCAGTCGGTTGGTGCGAAACTAAAC
>CADCUW010000122.1 GCA_902805985.1 uncultured Rubrobacteraceae bacterium | reverse complement strand
CCACCCTTGGCGCCGTCCTGTTGCTCTACGTCTATGGCTTCGTGGCCCGGCGGACTGCTTGAACCTGGTCTCGCGCCCGAAGTCAGAAACGGCGGGCCACGACCGAAAGCGCGGCATCACCGCCGCCCACCTCTTGTCCCTAACGGCTCTGGTGTTGCTCGGCCTGCTCGGCTGCGCCCCTTCCGGGGAGACAGAGGCTTCCGAGAGGCCGAACGTGCTGCTCATCGTCACAGACGACCAGCCGGCCGCCACCGTGCGCCACATGCCGAAGCTGAGGGAGACGGTCGGGGAGCGGGGGGTGAGCTTTGGGCGGGCCTACCTGACGGATCCCCTGTGCTGCCCGTCGAGGGCGACGATCCTGACCGGGAAGTACACCCACAACCACGGCGTCACCAACAACCACCACCGCAAGGGCGGGGCGCGCAAGTTCCGCGAGGAGGGCCTGCACCGGGACACGATAGGGACGCGCCTTGGGGAGGCGGGCTACGCCACCGGGTACTTCGGCAAGTGGATGAACGGCTACGAGGGCCGTCACGTACCGCCCGGGTGGGGCCGCTGGTTCGCCTTCTCGGGGAACCTGAACCGCCCAGACTCCTACGAGGTGAACTCCGACGGTCGCCAGAGAACCTTTCCGCGCGAGCAGAACGAGACCGACCTCCTCGGTGAAGAGGCCGAGGACTTCGTGAGGGGCCACCGGAACGAACCCTGGCTGGCCGTGGTGGCGACGCATGCCCCGCACGGGCCCTACTGGCCGCCGGAGAGGCACGAGGACAGCTTCGACGGCGTGAAGCTCCCGCGGACGCCCGCCTTCGACGAGGACGACGTCTCTACCAAGCCCGAGGCGTACAGGCGTCCGCCCCTCTCCGGCAAGGAGAAGCGCAAGCTGCGCAGGGCCTACGAGGGCAAACTGGAGGCCTTGCAGGGCGTGGACGATCTGGTCGGGGGGCTCGTCGGGGCCCTCAAGGAGACGGGCCAGCTCGACAACACCTACGTCGTCTATCTGACGGACAACGGCTACCTGCTCGGCGAGCACCGCCACGAGGCCAAGGGCAAGCCCTACGAGGGCTCCATAAGGACCCCGCTGCTCGTCCGCGGGCCCGGCGTGCCGGCGGGCGAGACCCGGGGGCAACTCGTCGGCAACGTCGACCTCGCGCCGACAATCGCGGGGTGGACCGGCGCGCGCCCCCCCGAGAACCCGGACGGCCGGTCGCTCGCCCCGCTACTCACCACCTCACCTCCGGGTTCCTGGAGGGAGGCGTTGCTGATCGAGCACTTCGTGGGATCCGACTGGACCGGCCTGCGCACCCTGACCCACACGTACGTCGAACACGAGGGCGGCGACAGGGAACTCTACGACATGCGCGAGGACCCCTACCAGGTCGACAACATCCACGAGCGGGCTGACGAGGATCTCCTGAAAACGCTGGAGGGGCGCTTGGACGAACTGAAGGATTGCGCAGCGGAGCAATGCCGAGAGGCGGAGGGGTGAGCCGCCC
>CADCUW010000121.1 GCA_902805985.1 uncultured Rubrobacteraceae bacterium | reverse complement strand
TTCTTCCACCAGACCGTCGGCGCCCCGTGGTGGCTAAGCATCGCGATGCTGACCGTCGTGGTCAGAGGGCTGCTCTTCCCTCTGACCGTGAAGCAGGTAAAGAGCATGCGCGCGGTGCAGGACCTGAAGCCAGACATGGACCGCGTCCGGGCCCAGTATCAGAACAACGCCCAGAGGCAACGTGAGGAGATGACCAAGCTCTACCAGGAGCGGGGCGTCAACCCTCTAGGTGGCTGCCTGCCGATCCTGGTGCAGATGCCCATCTTTATCGGCATCTTCTACGTTATACGGCTCTTCGGGGGGACCCCCGGCCGCACGGAGCCCCAGTATCCGAGCTTCGTGGATGGCGGAATCCTGTGGTTCCAGGACCTCTCTCAAGCCGATCCTACGTACCTCCTTCCGATCATCTCGGCCATAACGATGCTCGGTGCGACGGAGATCACGCTCAAGAACGTAGACCCGCAGCAGCGCTGGCTGATGCGGCTCCTGCCGGTGGGCTTCACCATCTTCCTACTCTCCTTCCCCGCCGGCCTCTTCGTGTACTGGATCACCTCGAACCTCGTAACTCTGGTCCAGAACTACTTGATCTATAACCACGGCCCCGGCAAGCGCCCCGCACCGTACGCGAAGAGCCAGGGCAACATGGCCTCGAGCACGAACGTCTCCAGCTCCTCCCCGAACGGAAGCAGCGGCAGCGACGCGAGCGACACTGTTGGGGGCAACGGGGACGCCGCAGCCCGCGCCGCAAAGGTCGCCAAACGGAAGCGGAGAAAGAAAAAGAAATGACTGAGAAGAGAGAGTTCTACGCCTCTAGCGTGGAGGAAGCCGTCGCCCGGGCGGCCAAGGAGCTCGGCGCCGCACAGGCCGAGCTGTCTTATCGTGTCGTGGATCAGGGTAACTCCGGTTTCCTCGGCATCGGCGCGAGGGACGCCCGCATCGAGGTCGATGCTCCAGCGCCCGGCAATACGACGCAGGAACCCCCCCTCCAAGAGACCTTCTCCGAGCCACCCCCCACCGAAGAGAGCGCGGTCGAGGAAGCAGAGCCTGACGAGGAAAGCCGCTCCGAGGCCGCTGACATCGCGCCCGAGCCACAAGAGGACGCGGAGAACATACCCGAGGAAATCGTAGAAGAGACGGAAGGCCGGATCACCGCCCTCCTCGACGCTATGGGTTTCGACGCCAGGGTGGAGGTCTACGATGCCGGTGGCTTTGTAGCCGTGGACGTCGCTACGGAGGATACGGCTCTCTTTATCGGACAAAAGGGCGAGACCATCGACGCCCTCCAGTATCTCGTGAACGCGAGCATCAACAGGAAGAAAACCTCTCGTGTTCGTGTCGTCCTGGATGCAGAGGGCTACAGGCAACGGCGCGTCGAAGCCCTACAGGGCATGGCACACAGGACCGCGCGCAAGGCACTGCGGGAAGACCGCCCCGTCGAACTGCCGCCGATGAACCCCGCCGAGAGAAGGGTCGTACACCTCTTCTTGCGCGACAACCC
>CADCUW010000120.1 GCA_902805985.1 uncultured Rubrobacteraceae bacterium | reverse complement strand
CGGGTTCGCCGCGCGGCCCGAGCACGACGTGGTCGAGCACGCTCTCGTCGAGGGGCATGGGGATGTGCTCCTCGGCCTCGAAGCCGATGGCGCCCTCGAGGTCCTCTGATGACATGGGCGGCATCTCTAGCACGCGCGCCACCACGTTGCGGTTCGCGATGCCGATAAAGACGGACTTGTTACCGAACCCGTGGGCGTCCCAGAACTCGCCTATCTCCTCGGCCAGCAAGCCCTCGTCGGCGACCTCCCCATCCACGATGGTGCCGGGCGGGAGCCTGTGGTAGCCGACGTGCCTGAGGGCGTACTCGCCCCCCCTGTAGGACACCTCGACCGCCTTGATGGCACCCCTGTCGATGTCCATGCCTATGGAGGTACTGCCGAGGCGCGCCACCTTCCTCAAACGCTCCAAGCCCCTCAGCGCCCCTCGCCCGCCGGGGTGACTTCAGGGTCCGGTGGGAGGCCGGACGGGACGACCGCCGTCGGAGCAGATGGCGGCGGTCGCCTCAACCGCCCTCCCGGGCGACGTGCCGCGTCGCCTCGACCTCGACCTCGGCGCCAACCTCGGCCTTTCGCCCGATGCTCGCGTTGGCCCCGATCACGGCCCGGGCCCCGACCCTGGCCCCCGGCCCGACCACCGCGCCAGCCGAGATCCAAACCCCCGCCCCGACCTCGGCGTCACGATCCACCACGGCGCCGGGTCCGACAAAGCAGTGGCTCCCCACCGAGGCGTCTGGATGCACCACGGCACCCGCCGCCAGCACGCAACCGCCGCCCACCGCCGCGACGTCCGAGACGTGGGCTAGCGGGTGGGCCGGCGTGAAGAACTCGCCGCCCAACCGCCGCAGAGTATTAGCGATGCGCAACCGTGCCTCGTTGGCCGTTATCGCCACGACGACGTGCGCGGGCTCCACGGAGAGCATGCTCTTGAGCATCTCGACGTCCCCCAGGACCGGATAACCCCGAATCCTCCCCGGCAATACCGCGTGCGCGTCGTCGTAGAACCCCAGGGTCCGATCCCCGAAACCGCCGGCCAGCAGAACGTCCAGGGCCACGCGGCCAAAGCCGCCAGCCCCCACGACGACGACCCTCATCTCGTCGTCGAGCGCCAGGCGCTGTACTTCTACCTCCGGTTCAGGTGTTCTGGTGGTGGTCTCGGGCTCCCGGATCTCGGCCTCCTCCCCGGCGTTTTGACCCAGCTTAACGGCCGAAGTTTAGCACCACCGCTAACACCTTGCCCTGATCCCCACACTCCGACGTTCCGCGGCCCGGCCCGTCCACGACGCGATCCTATCGTCTGAGGAAAGCTCCTTCCAGCTGGTGTCCGAGCAGGAAATCCCGGGCCTCCATGCGCCTACCTCCCGGGGCCTGCAATTCCAGCACCTCGAGTACCCCGACCTCGCATCGCACGCATATACGACCATCTGGGGTAGAGATAGCGCCAGGAGGCGCACCTGCTGCGGACTCGTCCGCCACCCTCGCGCGCCAGATCTTGACCGGCCCCTCGATAGCCTCGTGGAACGCGCGAGCCCCCGTACCCGGCGCCAGAGCCCGGACCAGATCGTGCACCCCCCGAACCCCGCCTTCCCAGCGAATGGTCTTATCCTCGTCCAGAAGTTTAGACGCATATGTTGCATTAAGACTGTCCTGCTCGGAGACGGTTAACCTTCCCTGGTCCAGCAAAGCTAGAGCCTCTACTATAGCGTTAGCTCCGATATGGGCGAGGCGTTCGGTCAGTTCGCCGCCGGTCATGTCGGGGGGTATCTCTGTGGGACGCTGGAGGGCGATGGGCCCCGTGTCGAGTCCTTCGTCCATGCGCATTATGGTGATGCCCGTCTCGCGCTCGCCCTCCATGATGGCGCGTTCTATGGGGGCGGCGCCGCGGTATTTGGGGAGGAGGGAGGCGTGGACGTTCCAGGCGCCGTGGGGGGCGGCGTGGAGGGTGTCGGGGCGCAGGATCTGGCCGAAGGCCGCGACGATAAGGGCGCCGTGTGAGGAGATCTCGGTCGCCACCTCGCCTATGCGCGCGGGTTGGGCCAGGGGTAGGCCTTCCGAGCGGGCGAGGGACGAGACGGCCGTCGGGGTGGTCCTCCGCCCCCGTCCCCGGCGGCGGTCAGGCTGGGAGATTACGAGCCCCACCTCGTGGTCGGAGGCGAGCAGGCCGCTGAGGATGGTCGCGGCGAAGGGCGGGGTTCCGGCGAACGCTACCTTCACGGGCCGGGCGTCAGGCGTTCTGGGCGAGCAGGCGCTCGCGCCACTCGCGCAAGGCGGCCTTGCGCGACTCCCGGTCCGTGCGGTCCAGGATCAGCACGCCGTCGAGGTGGTCCACCTCGTGCTGGAAGACCCTGGCAAGGAGGCCGTCCGCCTCCAGGCGCAGGTCCTCTCCGGCGGTGTCCTGGCCGGTGATGGTGACCGCCACGGGGCGCTCCACCTCGACCTGGATGCCGGGGATCGAGAGGCAGCCTTCTGCCAGGACCTCGGTCTCCTCGGAGGAGGCTTCGATCACGGGGTTGACGACGACATATTCGTCCTCCTCGATCGCGGCGACGAGCACGCGCCTGAGGCGCCCCACCTGGTTCGCCGCGAGCCCGACCCCCTCCCGCTCGTGCATCGTGACGAGCATGTCTTCGGTGAGGCGGAGCAGGGCGTCGTCGAACTCCTTCACTTTGGCGGCCCGCGTCTTCAGCACCGGGTCTCCGAACGTCTTGACTTCCAGCGCCACGGCGCTCATACCTCCTCGGGGTCAACCAAAATACGTGCCTCCATCCCGCGCGTCCCGGCGGCCA
Organism: uncultured Rubrobacteraceae bacterium; assembly: GCA_902805985.1. GTDB lineage: Bacteria > Actinomycetota > Rubrobacteria > Rubrobacterales > Rubrobacteraceae > Rubrobacter_D. The sequence goes on along the minus strand of CADCUW010000120.1, from coordinate 4,607 downwards.
GGCGCGCCGCCCGTCCCGCGGCCCTGGCGACGGCCCGGCGGTCACGGGACCGGAGCAGGACCTTCCATGATGCCGGCCCGCCCGAACCCGCTACGGGCACGGGATCGGATGCCTCCACGCCCTCGCCAAGGCCGGGGCGCAGCCGGGATTCTACCGCACCGAAGACCGTCTTCCTTGGCCCCGACAGGACCACCGTGGCCAGGTGGGCGAAGGGCGGGTAGCCCGCGGCCCGGAGCCGTGGCGCCTCGGCGGCGACGAAGGACTCGTAGTCGTCGCGGGCCGCCGCGCCGAGCACGTAATGCTCGGGGGTGCGGGTCTGGATCAGGAGCACCCCCCGCGCCGACTCGGCCGCCCGGTAGACCAGACGGAAGGAGCGTTCGGCGGCCCCGAGGCCGCCGCCATGGAGCGCCGCGTCTACGTCCGGCACCAGGACGGCGTCCCAGGTCTCCTGCAGCACGCACCGGGCGGTCCCGACCACCACGGCGGCCTCCCCTAGCTCCCGCCGTCCCGCGGTGACGAGGCCGACCGGCTCGCCGAGGGCGGACGAGAGCTCCTCGCGCACTTTCTCCACCGCGATCCCGGCCAGGCTCAGACGGTCGGATCCGCACTCCGGGCAGCGCGCGTCACGCGCCTCCCGGTGCCCGCATTTGGAACAGACCAGAGACCGCGCCCGGTCGTGCAGCGAGAGCGGCAGGTCGCACTCCGGGCAGCGCCGGACGGCCCCGCAGCGGTTGCAGGAGACGGCGGAGGCGTAACCCAGCCGGTCCACCACCACACCCGCGCGTCCGCCACCGTCCGCGAGGCGCCGGCAGGTATCCACCAGGGTAGAACTCAAGACGGCGCCAGAGCCCCGCAGATCCACGATGCGCACCGCCGGCCACTCCGTCGCCGGCCGGGCGGGCAGCTCTCTAACCACCGCCGCGCCGCGGCGCGGCGCGGCGAAGAGGCGCAGGGAGGGCGTCGGGGAGAGGCAGATGACCACGGCGCCTTCCGCGCGGCCCCTGGCGATGGCGACGTCCCTGGCATGGATGGGAATGCCCTCGTACCCGGGTTCGGCCCGGTGGGACTCGTCGTGTTCGTCCACGACGCACAGAGCCCCGGGGCGGGCCAGCGGCAACAGGGCCGCGGCGCGCGTGCCGACGACCACGTCCGCCTCCCCCCGGCGGGCCGCCTCGAAGACCGCGGCCCTCTCCCGCCCGAGCCCGCTGTGATAAGCGGCGACGGTGTGTCCACGCGGCAAGCCGCGACGCAGGTGACGGGCCAGGCGCTCGACCGACGCTATCTCGGGGGCCAGGATCAGGGCCTGATCCCCCTCACCGACGATGGCCCGCGCGACGGCGGCGACGGCCTCCGGCTCGTCCCTCGTCGGGACCCGCCACACGAAGGCGCCGCCCCGCCCGACAGCCCTGGACGCGTCGGTGTCGAAAGAGCGCGTCTCGATCTCTCCGGTGGTCCAGAGCAGCGGGGCCGGTTCGGGCCGGCGCACGAGCCGGACGGCCCCCCGGCCGGCGAGCTCGCGCAGCGCGGCACGGCCCGCTCCGGCCTCTTCGAGAAGCGTCGCCGCGGGTAGGGCGCCGCCACGTTCCTTCAAGTGTTCGAAGAGCTGCCGCTGCCGCGGCGCGCGCGCGAGGTCCGGCTCCGCCGCTTCCCTGACCGCCGCCCACTCTACGGTCTTGCGGGCCGGGATGGTTGGCGAGAGCAGGACCCTCCCCTCTTCCTCGGCCTCCTTGAGCCCGTCGGGCCCGAGCGCCCGCTTCAGCGCGGCGCGGGAGACGGCGTCGCCCTCAACCCAGGACCAGCCTTCGGCAGGTCGGGTCACCACGAAGCGGCCCGCGTCGATGCCGGGGGGAAGTGCTGCCCGGAGAACCGTGGGCAGGGGGACCGCCGACGACTCGGCCACCCAGCGGCACACCTCCATGAGATCCGGCGGGACCGAGAGCCCGTCCGGCACGGAGAAGAGGCTCTCCAGATCCCGGTCGGGCCCGGCCTCCTCGCCCAGCACGATCCCTAGGCGCGAGCGGCCGGAGAGCGGGGCGACGACCAGGGAGCCTGTGGAGATCTTCCGTCGCAGGTGAACCGGGACCCGGTAGCTCAGCGGGGGCAGGGCGTGCGTGGGGATCAGGAGGCAGACCCGGACGTTCGCGTACCCGCCTTTCGCGTACCCGCCTTTCGCGTACCCGCCGCTGGCGTATCCCCGGGCGGTCGAGCCCGCCCGTTGCCCCGTGGCGCGGACCAACTACAGGCCGGCGGAGCGGCGCAGGTCCTCGGCGCGGGTGGTCTCTTCCCAGGTAAAACCGGGCTCGCGGCGGCCGAAGTGGCCGTAGGCGGCCGTCTGGGCGAAGACAGGGTTGCGGAGCTCGAGGTCGCGGATGATAGCACCCGGCCTCAAGTCGAAGTGCTCCATCACGAGGTTGCCGAGCGTGGCGGGATCTACCCTGGCCGTCCCGAAGGTCTCGACCATCACGCTAACGGGCCGCGCCACGCCAATAGCATAGGCAACCTGAACCAGGCAACGGCCCGCGATGCCGGCGGCGACGAGGTTCTTGGCGACCCAGCGGGCGGCGTAGGAGGCCGAGCGGTCCACTTTGGTGGCGTCCTTGCCGGAGAAGGCGCCGCCGCCGTGCGGGGCGGAGCCGCCGTAGGTGTCCACTATGATCTTGCGTCCGGTGAGGCCCGTGTCGCCCTGCGGTCCGCCCGTGACGAAGCGGCCGGTCGGGTTCACCAGGATCTCGGCCGAGTCCTCGTCAAAGAAGCCATCCGGCATGACGGGCCGGATGACCGTCTCGATCAGGTCGTCTTTTATGTGACCCTCGACACCATCGCGGTGCTGGGCCGAGACGAGGATCTTCTCGACCCCTACAGGGGTGTCCCCCTCGTAGCGCACAGTGACCTGGCTCTTGCCGTCGGGCCTTAGGTAGTCGAGCTTCTCGGTCTTTCGCACCTCGGCGAGGCGCCGGGTGAGGGCGTGGGCGAGGGTTATCGGGAGCGGCATCAGCTCCGGGGTCTCCTCGCAGGCGTAGCCGAACATCATGCCCTGGTCGCCGGCACCGATCTCGTCGAGGGCCGCGTCGTCGTCCCGGATCTCAAGCGCCCTATCCACACCCTGCGCGATGTCCGCGGACTGGGGGTCTATGGTCGTTATCACCCCGCAGGTCTCCGCGTCGAAGCCGAACTTGGCGCGCGTGTAGCCGATACCCGCGATCTTCTGGCGGACCAGCGTGGGAATGTCGACGTAGGTGCTCGTCGTGATCTCACCGGCCACGACGACGAGTCCCGTGGTGACGAGCGTCTCGCAGGCCACCCGGCTCGCGGGGTCGTCGGCCAGCGCCGCGTCGAGGATGGCGTCCGAGACCTGGTCGGCGATCTTGTCCGGGTGCCCCTCGGTGACGGACTCGGAGGTGAACAGGTGCGAGGATTTGAGCCGCTGGTCGTCCGCCACGTTCAGGGTGGTCGTTCCGACTGTCCGCTCCGCCATGCTCTACCTCTCCTCGTCTATAAGCGCCAGGACTTCGTCGAGTATCTCCCGGGCGACTTCGGTTTTGGTGGCCCGCGGAACGAAGCGCTCACCGCGGCCCGAGACCACGTAGACTTCGTTCTCCTCCGCGCCGAAACCGACGCCCTCCCTCGAGATGTCGTTGCCGACGATAACGTCGGCGCCCTTCTTTTCGAGCTTCTCGCGGGCGTCTGACGCGGGGTCACCGTGGGTCGCCGCGAATCCTACCATAAAGAGTTCGGGGCTCTGCTCCCGCACGGCCCGCAAGACGTCTGGAGTTGGCGCCAGCTCGATGCTCCGCACCCCGGAGCTGCGCCGGATCTTCTCCCGATCGGGAGCGGCGGGCGTGAAGTCCGAGACGGCCGCCGCCATCACGAGCACGTCAGCCTCACCCGCCTCCCGCAATACCTCGTCCCGAAGCTCCTCGACGGTGCCCACGTCGCGCCACCTCACCCCCGGCTCCCGCCGCGCGATGTTCGCCGCGACCACGGTTACAGCGGCCCCCATCCTCAACGCCGCCCTCGCGAGCGCCAGGCCCATCTTCCCCGAAGAGAGGTTCCCGATGAACCGGACGCTGTCGAGCGGCTCGTGGGTTCCTCCCGCGGTCACCAGCACCCTCAGGCCTGCCATCGGCCCCCCGAGGCCACCGAGCACCCCCGCGACGACCTCGTCCACGCCGGCCATGTTCCCGCCCTCGCCCCGAAGGATCTTCGTACCGTCCCCCCTCAGGACGTCCAGGTTGGATCTCACGGCGGGGTTCTCAGCGGTCGCGGCGTCGAGGTCAGGTACCACGAAGGCGGGCACGCCATCCGTCCGCGCCGCCGGGTGGTCGAGGCCGCGGGCGAGCCTGGCCAGCGTACCGGCCGTCGCCGGCAGGAACAGAACCGCGTCGGGGACGCCGGATGGACCCTCGACGACGTTTGAGACGGGCAAGAAAGTGCCCGGCCCGACGAAGTGGTCGGTACCGGGCTCCAGTAGGACCTGGATCTCGTGCCCCGCCGCCGCCAGTTCCCGGACGACGGGAGGAGCTATTAGCGCCCCCGCCGTGGGGCCGACGGAGACCAGGATCACGGGTTAGCCCTAGGCCGCGCCCGCGCCTTCCTCGTCGTCCTCG
>CADCUW010000119.1 GCA_902805985.1 uncultured Rubrobacteraceae bacterium | reverse complement strand
CCAACGAGCCCGGAAGGGAGATGTTGGGAGACGTGGTTGAGATCTTCCGCCACGTCGGCGACGTGATGGAGCTCCCCGAGCGTCTCTTCGACGCCGCCACGGCCCTGCACGGCTCCGGGCCGGCGTACGTGGCCCTCTTCGCCGACGCCCTTATACAGGCCGGCGTCCGCCAGGGCATTCCGCGCGACATCGCGCGCAGGCTCGTCGTCGAGACCATAGGGGGGACGGCGGTGCTGCTCAAGGACCGGAGCGCCCACCAGGTGCGCGACGAGGTTATGACGCCAGGGGGGACCACGGCCGCGGCGTTCGTCGCGATGGAGAAAGCTGGTTTCGTCGGGGCCGTCCACGACGGGGTGGAGGCGGCGACGGAGCAGGCGCGGGGACTCGGAGGGTAGCTCTTGCTTCTTTTACAGGCGTTCGATTACAGCGTGGCCAACCTGTTGCTCAGCGTGGTCAACTACGCGTACTGGATCCTCTTCGCTTTCATCATCGCCTCGATCCTGTTCTCCTGGTTTCCCGGCTATCCTTCCAGCTCGTTCATGCAGGCCGTCTACGACGCGGTGAGGGCCGTGGCGAACCCGATACTGATGCCCATAAGGGAGCGGGTGCCGATGCTGCAGCTTGGGGGATTCGGGATCGACCTGTCCCCGATCATCGCAATCTTCGGGCTCGTGATCGCTTCGCGTCTGCTAGAGATCATAATCCAACAGTTCATTCGACCTATTACGGGGTGATATGAGATGCCGATACGACCGATAGACATCCGCCGCAAGGAGTTCCGCAACGGCTTCCGCGGCTACGACGCTAACCAGGTGGACGACTTTCTGGACACGGTGGCCGACGAGTTCGAGCGCAACTACAACGAGAACCAGCGGATGCGGGAGGAGACGAACAGCCTGCGCGAGCGCCTGCAGCAGTTCGAGGACCTCGAAGGCTCCATCCGGGCTGCGCTCGTCCACGCGGAGCAGGCCGCGAACGACCTGAGGCGCAGCGCGAACCGGGAGGCCGAGGACGTCCGCCAGAGCGCGCGCCGGGAGGCCGAGTACACCGTCAAGGACGCCCAGAGCCGCTCCCACCAGATGCTCGCCGACTCCGCCTCGCGTATTGAGAGGGTCCAGGATTCCTACGAGGCCCTCCAGGACGCAAAGCGGAGCTTCGCCAACGACTTCCGCCACCTCCTGAAGACCTACATGGACATGATGGAGAACATGGAGGTCTCCTCCGCGCGCGAGATAGAGGCGGCCCTGCGCGAGAGACTGGATACGGAGTCCATAGCGGTCGTCCGCGAGGCCTCCGCCCAGCAGGAGCCCGTCGAGGACGTAGAAGAGCCGGCCTTCGGCCCTACGGGATCGGACGCCGCCGACCTCGACGATCCGGGCGTGACCCAGCCCATCGAGACCGTCGCGGCCGCGGAGACCGGGGCGACGGATACCCTGGGGACAGAGACCCTGGGGACAGAGACCGAGCAGGGAACGGGCCCGCTGGCTGACGAGCCGCGAGATCCAGACCAGGAGACTCAGGTTCTCAGCCCGGGTAGGAGCGTGACCTTCGGGGCCGCGACAGACGAGCCGCAAACGGCGCCCGCGCCGGAGGACGCGCCGGTAGAGGAACCCGTGGCCGAAGGGCCGGTGTCTGAAGAACCGGTGGCGACCGGGCCGGAGCCGGAGCCGTCCACAGCGCCTGGGGAGGCCGCGGAGGGCGCTGCCACCGACGAGCCCGGGGCCGCAGATGAGGTGGAGCGGGAGGAGCCGACGCTCGCAGAGGGCAGCGACTCGCACGAGTTCTTCGACCGGGAGAACAGGGAAGAGGAGAAGGACAGCAGGATCTCGCGCGCAAGCCGCTTTCTCCGCAGGCGTGAGTAGCGACCCCGTCGCTCCAAAGGGCGACGGCGCCCTCGTCAGGCCGCGCGTCTCGCCGGGCGCGAAGCGCACGCACCTGCGGGGCTTTCACGGGGACACGGCCCTCAAGCTGAGGGTGGACGCCCCTCCCGTCGACGGCGAGGCGAACGCAGCGATAGAGCGTTTCCTGGCGGAGAAGACCGGTGTGCCGCCCTCCGACGTGCGGGATGGTGTCGGCGCGGAGAGGGTGCGGGAGGTTCTCGTCCCGCGTCCGGGGTAGCCGCGTGCCGGAAGAGAATTTCGAGGTGGGGCCGGGAGAGGGTGGGGAGAGGCTGGATCGGCTCGCCGCCCGGAGGCTAGACCTGAGCCGCAGCGCCGTGCGGCGCCTTCTCGACGATGGGTTACTGCTCGTCGCCGGCAGGCGGGAGAACGCGTCCTACAAGGTGCGGGGTGGAGAGCTCGTCGAGGCCAGCGTGCCGGACGAAGGCCTGTCGCCGGAGGAGATCCCCGTTCCCGTGGTGTTCGAGGACGAGCACGTCATCGTCGTGGACAAGCCCGCCGGCCTCGTCGTCCATCCGGGCGCCGGCAACCCGTCCGGCACCCTTGTCAACGCGATGCTGGATAGGGGGATCTCGGGGGGTGAAGATCCTACCCGGCCGGGAGTCGTGCATCGTCTGGACAGGGATACCTCCGGGTTGATGGTTCTCGCCAGGGGCGAGCCCGCCTACTCGCGGCTCGTCGGCATGATGTCCCGCCGGGAGGTTGGGCGGGTGTACAGGGCTGTCGTGGTCGGCACGGGGTTGCCGGAGACGGGGACCATCGACTCCCCGGTCGGGCGGGACCCGGACAACCCGACGCTGATGGCGGCCGGCGTGGGCAGGGAGGCCGTCACGCACTTCGAGAAGCTCGTGGAGGTCGGGGGGCACACGATGCTGCGGGTGCGGCTCGAGACGGGGAGGACCCACCAGATCCGGGTCCACCTCTCCGCCATCGTCCACCCCGTCTACGCCGACCCCCTCTACGGGACGCCCGTGCCCGGACGCCGTCTCTGGCTCCACGCCGAGAAGCTCTCCTTCCGGCACCCGGTCACTGCCGAGCGGCGCGAGTTCGAGGCGCCGATCCCGGAAGACCTAAAGAGGGCCGCGGACTTCCTCGGCTTCCCCTGAACCGTGCCCCGGCGTCCGGACGTTCTTAGCGGCGTGTTCGACGCTCCGCTCCGGCCGCCCGCTCCTCGCGGGCCGCGCTGCGGGCGGCCCGCGAGGAGCAGCCCCGTTACGTCGGATTACAGTATGATCACCCACCTCACGGCGAGGTTACTCGCTTCCGTCCGGAACTATCCGGTCATGAGGTAGCTCATCCCGCCGAGGTCTACCAGATACCGGCCGCGGTTGTGGGCCAGCCGGATCAGGGCGCTGTCGCAATCCGGGCAGCGAATGATCGTGCCAAGGTCTCTGACCTCGTAGACCATCGCCTCCCCGAGCTTGCCGGCCCTTCCGCAGCCCCGGCAGGCGTATTCGGCGGTGGTCACCTCGAAGGAGAAGACCTCCCCGAGCGGACCTGCCGCGGCGTTGCCGTCCAGCCTGAGTTCGTCCATAGCTCTCTAACCTCCCGTTGCTCCGAAGCGTTCGGTCTTGACCCGCGCGGGGTCGTGGCCCAGGTCCACCAGCGCGCTCCCGGCAGCCTCAACGAGCGGCGTCGGGCCGCAGACGAAGGCCAGGGGATTCTTCTCGGGCAACCAGCCCACTTCCTCCAGCATCTCGGCGTCGATGCGCCTGTTGTGGCCGCCCCAACCCTCGGGCCTGGCGCGGGTCAGGGTGTGAAAGACCTCCAGCGAACCGTCCCTTGCGGGGAGTTCTTCCAGTTCCTCGCGGTAGATGATCTCCTCGTAAGAGCGTGAGGAGAGGAGGAGGCAGGTGGGAACGTCGCTGCCGACGGCCGCCCTGTGCCGGATCATGGCCATCAGCGGCACCACGCCCGATCCCCCTCCGACCAGCAGGAGCGGCCCGCCCTCCGCGGCCTCCCAGACGAAATACCCCCCGATAGGGCCCCTGAGCTCGAGCATGTCTCCCACCATCAACTCGTCGGTGAGGTACGGTGAGACCTCGCCGTCGTCCATGCGGTCCACCGTGAGCACGAGGCGGTCGTCCTCGGGGGCGGAGGCTATGGAGTAGCTGCGCTGGGCCTGGTAGCCGTCTGGGGCTGTGAGCCTGACGTCGACGTGCTGGCCCGCCCTGTGGCCCTCCCACCCGGGAACCTCTAGCACGAGGCTTTTCGTCCTCGGGGTCTCCCGTACCACGTCTACCACCTCGGCCAGGCGCCAGAGGAGCTTACGCGGTTGCGCCGCGACCACGCTAGTCGCCCCAGTAGCGCTGCTCGCGCCAGGGATCTCCAAAGTTATGGTACCCAAGGCCCTCCCAGAAACCCGGTATGTCGTAGGCGGTGAGCTGCAGCCCCCTGACCCACTTGGCGCTCTTCCAGAAGTACAGGTGCGGCACCAGAAGACGGGCCGGGCCGCCGTGCTCGGGCTCCAGGGGCTCCCCGTCGTAGGCGAAGGCCACCCACGCCTTGCCGCCGGTTACCTCCTCCAGCGGCAGGTTGGTCGTGTAGTCGCCGTCGCAGTAGGCCGTGAGGTACTCGGCGGACGTCTCCACGCCCTCGAGCAGGGTGTCCACCGAGACGCCCTCCCAGCGGGTGCCGAACTTCGACCACTTGGTGACGCAGTGGATGTCGGTGGTGATGTCTTCTGAGGGCAGCGCGCGGAACTCCTCCCAGGTCCACCTCTTCGGCTCGTCCACCTCCCCGACCACGGAGAAGTCCCAACTCTCCAGAGGCGTGTGGGGCGTGGGGCCCGCGGAGAGGACCGGAAAGCCCTCGACCAGGTACTGGCCCGGGGGCAGCCGCGAGTCATCAGGCTGCCTGCGGCGTCCGCCGAAGCCGCGGGAGATAAAACCTTCGCCCATTATTTTGCCTCCTCTGTAACTTGCCTTTGCCCCGGCTCTTGGGAGAGACAGTCAGTCTGTCGTGTCGCGTCCTCGTACCTCCTTTCGTCCGGAGACGCTACCTCGCCCACCTGTAGTCGTAGGGGGCGTCGTCCCCGGGGCTCACGACGTAGCGATCCAGAAAGTCCTCGTCCAGCCTCACGTACTCGCCGGCGAGCTCCCGCCGCCTGAGATCCCACAGCACGCCCAAAGCGTGGTCTATCCCCTCGAGCCTCCGGTGGTCGCCTGCGCCCGCGTGGTGGGACCCTTCGCTCACCAGGAGCCTCTCCCTCTCCTCCGAGAGGTGCTTGATCTTCTGCATGATCTCGCTTCGCGCCATCGTTTCGCACTCCTTTCTGAGAACCTCCGCCGGTATGCCTTGATGCCAGGCCGGTTCCGCGGCCGGTTCGAGAGCCGCCGTAGCGCCCGATCGCCATCAGGAGTGTCCTGACTCGTACCGCCTCGCGACCTCGCCCCAGTTCACCACGTTCCAGAATTCGTTTATGTACTCCAGGCGGCGGTTGCGGTATTTGAGGTAGTAGGCGTGCTCCCATACGTCGAGCCCCAGGATAGGCGTCTTGCCTTCCATGAGCGGCGAGTCCTGGTTGGCCGTCGCCTCGATCGAGAGCGAGCGGTCCGGGTTGACGATCAGCCACGCCCAGCCCGAGCCGAACAGGGCCCCGGGTGCCGCGGCGGCCGTGAGCTGCTCCTTGAGGCTTTCCAGCGAGCCGAACCCCCAGGTCACGGCCTCCGCTAGGTCCTCGCCGAGGTCCTCGTCGCCGCCTACGCCGGAGTTCGGGGCCAGCATCTGCCAGAACATCGAGTGGTTGGCGTGCCCGCCGCCGTTGTTGCGGACGGCGGTGCGGATGTCCTCGGGGACCGTGTCTAGCTCGGAGATCAGGACGTCCACGTTGCCGGGGTCGGCCTCCGGGTGCTTCTCCAGGGCGACGTTGAGGTTGGTGACGTAGGTGTTGTGGTGCTTGTCGTGATGCAGGCGCATCGTCTCCTCGTCGATGTACGGCTCCAGAGCGTCGTAGCCATAGGGCAGTGCCGGCAGCTCGTAGGCCATGGCGTCTTCTCCTTTATGGTTGGGTTGGAGGCCGAAACGGACCGTTAGGGCACGCGCACCTCTATCTTTCCCTCGCGGAGGCGGGACTCGAAGCGGCGCTGGGGCTCTCTGGCCGGTCCCCGCAGCACCTCCCCGGAGCACAGGTCGAACCGGGAACCGTGCCAGGGACAGGTGACCACGTTTCCATCGCGCTCGCCTTCGTCTAGCGGACCTCCAACGTGGGTGCACCGATTCGCTATGGCGCACACCCCTCCGTCTTCGGAGCGGCTTAGCAGAACGCTGACCCCGTCTACGTCAACGGCGCGCATCCCGCCCGCTTCGAGCTCGACCTCCTCGAGAACGTCGGCAAACTCGTTCATCGTTTTGCCTCCTTCTTGTGTTGGCTTACGGACCTGGGTGTTGGCCTACCTCTCAACGGTGCAGGCTGGGCCTCTTCACGCATCAGGACACGCTCAAAGGCCTCCTTCGGGGCCTCATCAGCCGAGGGCCGCGACCGCCGTCAATATGACGTCCGCGACGGCCTGGGGCTGGGAGATCATGATCACGTGGGAGCCCTCGACCTCGATGATGGTGGCCCCGGCGCGCTCGGCCATCGAGCGGACGACGTCCGAACCGGCCGCCCTGTCGCCGGTCGGGACCACCGCCCAGGAGGGCAGGTTCTTCCAGGCGGGCGTCCCGTTCGGCTCGGAGAAGGCTAGCTCGGCGACGGGCCGCTGGGTGGCGGCCATCACGGCGGCCTGCCCGGCGGGCAGGTCGGCGGCGAAGGCGTCGTGGAACTGCGCGGGGTCTATCGCGAGCTCCACCGCCGTCTCCCCGCCCTGCCCGGTCGGGTACTGGAGCTGCGTCAGGGCCGCGGTAAGGACGCTGTCCTTGGAGTCCTGCTCGATGCCGCCCAGGGTCTCGCCCTCGTCCGGGGCGAAGGCGGCGACATAGACCAGCCCGACGACGTTGTCGGCGTCATCGGCGGCGTTGGAGATCACGGCACCCCCGTAGGAGTGGCCGACGGCTATGACCGGGCCCGGGATCTGGCCGAGGAGGCTGGCGACGTAGGCGGAGTCTACGGAGATCCCGCGCAAGGGATTCGAGGCGGACGTGACCCGCACCCCTTCGGCGTGCAGCCGCTCGACCACGCCGCTCCAGCCCGAAGAATCGGCGAAGGCACCGTGCACGAGGACTACGGTAGGGCTGGGCCCGTCCTGCGGGTTTTCGCTCATAACGTTCTCTTTCTCGAGAGGACCACCTCCTCGAAGGCGGCCTAGGGTTGGGCTGGAGGGCGACGATCGACGGAGTCGCCGTCGCTTCGGTCCGACGCTTCGCGGCTCTCTACGCTCTAGATCGGGGCCTCCTCTCTGCCTCGGGAACTCACTCGTCGAAGAGCGTCGCGAGGGGTTGCGCCCCGTCCACCACGTAGGTGGAGAGCATCTTCGTTGTGACGGTCCCGATGTTCCGCGCGTTGTGGATGACGCCAGGCGGGATCATGAACGGGTCGCCGGTGCGGAGCGTGAG
>CADCUW010000118.1 GCA_902805985.1 uncultured Rubrobacteraceae bacterium | reverse complement strand
GCCCGGCGCCCCCGAAAAAGCGCGTCGCGAGCTGCATCAGCAGCGAGACCACGAGCCAGATCGCGAACGGCGAGAGGGCCGCGAGGGCCGGGACCGCGACCTCCGCCACCCTCGCGAAGGTGTCCTCAAAGCCCGGCGGGAGCCCGGGTTGCGGCGGTTGCTGCTCCATCGAGCGGCGCGTTGCGCCGCCGAGCACGAAGGCCGTGCTCACGACGAGGCTCAGGCCCGCGTAGAGGGTGACCACCACGAAGCCGGGAAACGCCCGGCGTTCTTCAGCTACCCCTCGCAGCGTCCGGACCGGGTCCCAGATCACCGCGAAGGCGCCTAGAGGGGAGACGCCGGAACCCCCGGCGCTCACGCGCGTCCGCGGGGGCGGCGACGACCTTGCTTCAAGATGTCGTCCTTGGCGGCCTGAGGCGAGATCCTCTCGTCGCGGGCGTCGAGCGCCAGGCGTTCGCGGTGGTTCACGATCCAGAGGTACAGGTCGATCTCGGTCCGCCCGGGGAAGGCGTCCAGGATGCGCTCCTCCCGGATCATCTCGGCTATGGGCCTGTAGCCGTACTCGTACCAGTCCCGCAAGACCTCCTCCACGGAGACGTACCGCCGCCATAGCTGGGAGATCCTGAACCCGTGCGCCTCGATAAACGTCGCGAGCCTGCGGTAGTCCGCGACGTCTGAGAACTGGATCTTGATCTCCGGCAACACCCGGTCGAGCGGGAGCCGCTCCAGGAGGTGCCGGTGCTCCAGCTTGTGCAACAGGTCCTCGGCCGTGAGCGCCGAGTCCACCGGCACCCGGCTGCGCAGCTCGACGACGTCCGCGTCCAGCACCTCGATGCCCTGCTGCCGGGCGACGGAGACGCGGTGGTTGCCGTCGTTGACGAAGTAGGCGTCCCCGATCTTGAACAGGCTCACCGGCGGCAGGTCCTGGGCCTGGTGCATGAGCTGGTCTATGCGCTTCCAGCGGGTGCCGAGGTCGGGCTTCGACGGCAGGAAAGCCCGGTCAAAGTCCCTGTGGCGTCCGACGCTGCCGACTATCTTCGAGACGGGCACCTCCCGGAGGCCGATGTGGACCTGCTGGATGACCCCTAGAGCGTCCTTGACCTCGTCGAAGGAGAGGAGCTGGTTTGAACCGGGGTCCCTGCGCAGATACGCCCCGATGCGCCGCAGGAAAGCCCTCCTGCGCGCCCGCGTAAAATCCCTGTCTGACTGCTCGTTGAGATCCATGTGGCCTACCACGCTTCCAGCCTACAACCGCCCGGTCCGGGCAACAAGGCTCCCGCGCGCCAAATACCTCACACCTCCAAAATACGGTGCCCGAAGACGTTCAACACCTTCGTCCCGCCCCGGTTCGTCACCCTCTGCTGGTCCGGGCCGTAGAGGTGGACGTGCCCGTGCAGCCAGAGCTTTGGCTCGTGGCGGTCTATGAGCTTCAGGAAAGACCCGAAGCCCACGTGGGCCGGGTCCTTGCGATCTCCGAGCCCGAAGGGCGGGGAGTGGGTGACGAAGACGGTCGGCCCCTGGCGGCCGAGGAGCCGGCGTTTCAGAATGCTCGCCGACAACGACAGTGCCCGGCGGCCCATCTGGCCCTCCGTGTACTGGTTGGGGCCGCCGGAGTACATCGGCGAGCCGGAGAGGCCGGCAAAAGTTACCCGCTCCTCCCCGGTTCCAACCTCTAGTACCTTGCCGTCGAGGGGGATGCAGCCCCCTGGGTACTCCGGGCTGTCGGGGGCTGGGTCGTGGTTGCCGAGCACGTAGTAGAGCGGGACGCCAAGGAACGTGACCACGTACTCCAAGTAGTCGAAGGGGAGGTCGCCGCAGGAGATGACCGCCTCCACCCCTTGCGCGTAGGAGTTCAAGCTCGGCCCGTGGAGTACCTGCTCCACCTGGTCGCTGATGCACAGTATCTTCATGCCTGGCCTGGATCACCCCCGGCCGGAGCATACAGCCTTCGGATCGGACCGCGCCACCCGCGGTCAGACCACGCGGCGGAGAACCCCATCATGTTGTGTATACCTGCCCTATCGCGTCGGAGATGTAGACTGTAGCATGCCTATGCTGACGTCCCAGAGAGAGCCGGGTCGGCGCCAGAGTTGGCTGAAGGAGGGGGAAGAACGGACCTATGAGACGGTTGCTCGCATCCGGCCTGGCGCTCGCGCTGGCGGTCCTGGCCGTGACGACTCTCGCAAGGACCCCGGCGGCGCAGACCGCGGACGGGGTGCTTGAGGCCTGCGGGCCGGGGAAGCAGGAGATAGACGCCCGCGCCCTGCCCGCCGCGGTCGTGAACCCGGGGCGTTGCCCGGTCGCCGGGCGAGAGATAGAGGACGGTGGGGTGGGCAGCGTGGCCCCTCCCCGGGGTGAGAGCGTGCACGCCGAGGTCCTGACGACGACCGGCGCCGAGGAACTGGAGATAAGGCGCCGCGAAGACGGCACGATAGAGCTCGAGTCCGTCGGGGACGACGCCGAGGCCGCCGGGGATTTCGCGAGGGCCGGCGGCCCGGGCGAGTGCTCGGACACCGAGTACACAGACGGCGAGCGGCGGGTGCCTGAGGACTCGGCGCTTCGCTATGAGATCAACAGGGCGTCCACGCCCTCCGAGCTGAGGATCGGGGACGCCGTGAGCGCCATACGCCGCGCCGGGGCCCGGGTCGTGAACACGAAGAGCCGCTGCCGCATGGGAGACCGGGTCCCCGCGGGGCTGGTCTACGAGGGCAAGACGGGCCAGGGGGCGAACGTAGACGGGTTCAACTGCAAAAACAACGACGAGAACAGCGTGGTCGCCTTCGGGGACCTCCCGAGCGGCGTCCTGGCCGTGACCTGCAACTGGGGAATAGTAGGGCCCGGCTACGACGAGACCGTCGCCTCGGATATCAAGGTCAACAAACAGGGCGTCCGGTGGACCACGGCCCCCAGCTCCCGGTCGTGCCGGGGGATGTGGGACCTCGAAGGCGTCATGACCCACGAGCGCGGCCACACCTTCGGCCTCGGCCACGTCGCGGAGTCGGGCCACGGCAACCTCACCATGAGTACCAATATAAACGGCACGTGCCAGATGGCCGAGAGGTCTCTGGGGCGCGGGGACGTCTTCGGCCTCGGCAATAAATACCGCTGACGCTTCGACCGCGCGGTTCCCCCGCTGGCCGAACGGGTAACTACCCCGCGACGCCGTAGACGCGGGAGGTAGGACCTTGGCCGGACCGGAGACGCCGAAGCTTATGGTGGACGTCGTGATCCCCTCCGAGGATGGGATCGTCCTGATCCGGCGCGCAAACGGCCCCTTCGAGGGCCAATGGGCCCTCCCCGGCGGCTTCGTCGAGGTCGGCGAGACGGTCGAGACGTCCGCCACCCGGGAGGCGGCCGAGGAGACGGGCCTCGCCGTCGAGCTCGCCCGCCTCACAGGCGTCTACTCTGACCCCGACCGCGACCCCCGCGGCCACAACGTAAGCGTCGCCTTTCTCGCCCGCGTCGTGGGCGGAGACCTCATCGCCGCCACCGACGCCGCCGAAGTCGCCGTGCTCGACCCCGACTCCGTCGAGCTGGCCTTCGACCACCGGAGCATCATCGCGGACGCGCTGGGGGGACCAAAGGCCCAGCTTCGCTAGCCCCGCGGGAGATTGCGGGAGACCGCGCTCCCCTACTACGGGCCCGGGGCCGGGCCTCGCGCCGGATCGAAGTTCTTGGTAGTTCGCCCCGGAACCGTTCTGCAAACCTCGCGGGTCTCGTTCTCCCAGTAACTCCGTTGCGGGCTTAGCATAGATTTCAGTTGGTCTGATCGAAGGGAGAAGAGCTACGGCAAGGGCCGGCGGGAGCGGACCCGGGAGCGTGCGGCCTTACGGGCTAGCCGCCGCGGCTTCCTTTTCCGCCGCACCCGGGTCGCCCATGCGGCGCGGCGAGGTTCGGAACCTGAAGCGTAGATCAGGCCCTAAGGGCCCACAACGACTCAGGGGGGAGTCTGGCCGTAATCTCGTCACCGACCGCGAGCCGGACGTGCGGAGGCAAGGCGGCGCGCAGGGTGGTCTGGTCGGTGCCAAGTTCGTATTGGACCTGGGTCCCGAGGTAGGAGGCCGACAAGACACGTGCCCGGAAGGAGTTCTCGCCGCCCTCCAGCCGTACGGCCTCGGGCCTGATGGTTAGGGTGACGCCGCCCGGCGGGGCCGCGCTCGCCAGCCTGAGCTCTCCTAAGGGGGTGCGGACCGAGCCGTTCTCCGTGCGGCCCTCTATAAAGTTGGTGGCGCCGAAGAAGCGGGCGACCTCGCGGGTGGCGGGGCGGTCGTAGAAGGCCTGCGGCTCGTCGTACATCTGGAGGCTGCCTTCGAAGACGAGGGCTATGCGGTCGGCGAGGACGACGGCCTCCTCCTGGTCGTGGGTGACAAAGACGGTGGTGTGGCCGCCCTCGCGCTGGAGGCGCAGGACGAGCTCGCGCATCTCTTCTCTGAGGTTTGCGTCGAGCGCGCTGAAGGGCTCGTCGAGGAGCAGGAGCTTTGGTTCGGTGACGAGGGCGCGGGCGAGCGCGACCCGCTGCTGCTGCCCGCCGGAGAGCTCCTCGGGCGGGCGGTCGGCGAAGCCTTCCATCCGCACGCGCCGCAGGGCCTCATGGACCTTACTTTCGGCCTCCTCTTTAGGCGCCTTGCGCATCTTCAGGCCGAAGCCGACGTTCCGGGCGACGCTCATGTGGGGGAAGAGGAGTGGCTTCTGAAAGACCATCGCCGCCTCGCGCCTCTCCGGCGGGGTGCCGACGACGGAGCGGCCCCCGACCCGCACGTCGCCCGACGTCGGGCGCAGGAGGCCGGCGACGACCTTGAGCGCGGTGGTCTTACCGCATCCGGACGGCCCGAGCAGGGCGACGAGCTCCCCCGGCTCGACGGCGAGGCTCAAATCCTCAAGGGCCGGGGCATCCCCGCCGTAGCGGTGGGAGACGTGCTCCAGCTCGAGGCGGGCGGCCACTAGACCTTGCCCGGCCCGACGAAGCTCGTCCGCCCGCCCGGCTTCAGGACGCGGAGGGCGAGGACGAGGGCTAGTATGGCCGGTACGGCAAAGGCGAGCGCCAGGGCCGAGGTGATGACCGGGTCGTTTCCGGAGGCGGCCGAGAACAGGAGCATCGGGAGGGTGACGACGTTGCCGCCCCCGATCAGGAGGGTCAGCACGTACTGTCCCCAGGAGATCAGGAACGCGAAGAGCCCCGCGACCGCGACCCCCGGCAGGACGCCCGGCAGCGTCACGCGCAGGAACGCTTGCCACGCGCTCGCGCCCAGAGTGCGGGCCGCCTCCTCAAGCTCGCCCGTCCTCTCGGCGAAGACGCCGGCTAGGATCAGGGCGGTGTAGGGCACCGTGGGTACCAGATGCACCAGGAACACGCCGGGGAGCGTGTCGGCGAGCCCGAGCCGGATAAAGGTGACGTGGACGCCCATCGTCGAGGCGAGCGGCGGCACCAGTATGGGGAGCAGGATGAAGAAGATCACCACCCCCTTGAACCGCCACTCGTAGCCGCCTATCGCCATCCCGGCCGGCAGCCCGACCGCGACCGAGGCGGCAGCCGTCGCGGCCCCGATAATGAGGCTGTTGAACGCCGCCCCGGGCACCCCGCCTCCCGGCTCGAACAGGTGTCCCATGCCGCGCAGCGACCACGCCGTCGGCAGCAGGTCGGGAAACCGCCACTCTCCCGCGAACGCCCACAGGACGAGCGGCACGAAGGGGAGGGCCACCAGCGCCGCGGCCACGACGAGGACCGCGTCCGACCGGCGGGCGCCCTTACCCACGGCGTCCCCCGAGGTCCCTGGCCAGGCGCAGGTACAGGGCGGCGACCGTACCGGTGATCATGGCTATCAGGACGTTGACGGCCATCGCCCCCGGCCGCGCGGCGAGGTCGATCTCCCTGTACTCGTCGTAAGCCAGGACGGGGAGCATCGTCGGGTAGGACTTGCCCAGTAGATAGGGCACCTCGAAGGCCCCGAAGGTGAAGGCGAAGACGAGCAAGCTCGCCGCCACCACCGACGGTGAGATCACCGGAAAGACCACGTACCAGAACCGTTGCCACGCCCCCGCCCCGAGCGTCCGCGCGACCTCCTCCAATTCCGAGGCCACCCCCCGCAGGGACGCCAGCACCACCAGCGCGATAAACGGTACCTCCTTCCACACGTAGGTCAGGATGATCCCGACGGAATACTCGTCGTAGAGCAGGGCCGGAAAGTCCCCCGGCTCCCCGATAAGGCCGAGCCCGGCCGCGAGCCTCGCGCCCAGGCCCGTCTGGGCGACGACGAGCGCGATGCCCACGGCGGCGACGAGATGGGGGATGGTGATCGGCAACTGGAACACGACGGCCGAGAGGCGACCGCCCGCCCTCCTGAGCGCGAGCGCGGCCAGCACCGCCAGCACCGTCGAGAGGCCGGTCGAGACTCCCGAGACGTAAAGGGTCAGGGCGAGCGAGTCCAGAAAATCCTCATCGGAGAGGACCTGACGGTAGGCGTCCAGGCTCCATTCGTTCATGCCGATGGCCGGCATGTAGCCTAAAGACTGCACGAAAGCGGCGCCGAGGCCGCCGGCGAAGAGGACCCCGATCACGCCCACGGCCGGGGCCAACAGTAACGCTATCTTCACCCGGCTGCCCAACCCCTAGTCCTCCAAGACTTCTTCTTGCCATCCCTCTTCGAGACGGAGCAGCCACTCCGTCCGGGCCTCCGGCACCCGGTTCTGCTGCAAGACACGCGTCGGGAGCGAGGCCTCCCCCTCGGGTTCGGGGAATGCCTCGCGCGTCCCTTCCGGCAGGCGGTCGAGGCTCAGGGTCGTCAGGTCGCCCCAGCCTCTCGGGTCCTGCTTCTCTCTTTGCGCCCCGGGGCTCTCCAGGAAGTTCGCGACGACCTGGGCGCCGGCCTTGTTCGGGCCGTTGAAGGGGATGGCGAGGTAGTGGGTGTTGTTGAGTGTGCCGCCGTCGAGCACGTACGAGCGGGTGCTCCCGGGCCAGAGACCCTTGTCTACCTGGCGCTGGGCGAGTTGCGGGGTGTAGCTCATCGTCAGCCAGACCTCGCCGTTCGCGTAGAGCTCGTCCAGCTTCGCCGAGGTCTCGGGATAGGTCTCCCCCTCGCGCCAGAGGTTCGGCTCGATGTCGTTCAGAAAGTCGTAGAGCTTCGGGGACTCCTCCTCGAAGACCTCTTCGTCGAAGGGCCTCTGGTAGGCGTCCACCTTACCGGTAACGTCGTAGAGGGCCTGCTCGACAAAGGCGTTGCCGGTAAAGTCCGGCGGGGCGGGGTAGGCGAAGCGGCCCGGGTTCTCCTGCGTCCAGGCCAGGAGCTCCTCCATCGTCCTCGGCGGGTCCTCCACTTTGGCCGAGTCGTGGATCATGACGAACTGGGCCTTGCCCCAGGGCGCCTCGCGGCCCTCGACCGGACGGCCGAAGTCGCGGTTGAT